>JAFYMV010000161.1 GCA_017548225.1 Bacteroidaceae bacterium
TCGCGGCATAGCTTGGTGTAGTCAATGAGCACGATACCGTTCTTCACCACAATACCGAAGAGCATAATACATCCCATCATACTCATCACATTAAGGTTAGTTCCCGTGATGGCCAACGCGGCGATAACACCAGCGATAGACATGGGTACAGCAGTGATGATAATGAAGGGGTCGGTGAACGATTCGAACTGTGATGCCAGCACAATGAATACGAGCAGAATGATGAGGATACCCAGCAGGGCGAGGTCGCCGAACGACTCTTGTTGCTCCTCAAAATCACCGGCAAGGTTGATGGTGATACCCAAGGGGATGTCCATATTCTTGATTGCCTTATTGGCTTCGGCAACAACTACGCCCATAGGCACCTCGGTGTTGACGATGGCCTTCACGGTGTTGACACGCTCACGGTCCTTACGCTCAATTGAGGGGGGCGAGAAGCGCTCTACGACAGTACCTACATCCTTGATGCGCACGGCGCTGCCATTGTTGCTGTAGATGAGGATATTCTCAATGTCCTCAATGCTGGTACGGAACTCGGGGGCATAGCGCACCTTGATATAGTGCTCATCACCATCTTCACGGTAGTACGAAGCGGTAGAACCATTGATGCGGTTGCGCAAGTAGGTAGCAGCAGTAGAGAGGTTGAGACCATGACGGGCAAGTTTCTCGCGGTCAAAGTCAACCTGAATCTCGGGCTGATAGTCTGAACGGCTGATACGCACCTCGCTGACACCCTTGAGCTTGATGAGTTCGCTGCGCAACTCCTTGGCCACCTTGTCGGTAGCGTTGAAGTCATAACCATAAATTTCAAAGTCAACGGATGACTGTCCACCCATACCAGAGTTACCACCAGCACTTACGGTGAAACGCTCGATCTCGGGGTAGTGGCCCAAGTCGGCACGGATAAGTTCTGAAATCTCAAAAAGGGTACGCTCGCGCTCGTCGGGATCAACAAGGGTAATGTTGAACGAGCCGATGTGGCTACCATTGTCTTGCATAGAGGCAAAGGTGTTATCCTCGCTAGCTTGACCCACAGTGTAGTTCACTACGCGAGCCTCCTCCTTGAAGTCGGCCATCCACTTATCGGCTAACTCCTTGGTGATAGCATGAGTACGCTCGGTGCGAGTGCCGATGGGCATGTAGAGGCGTACGGTAAGGCGGCTATCGTCAGAGGCGGGGAAGAACTCAGAACCCACATACTTCATGGTGGTGAAGCAGGCTACGCAGAGAATGATACATATAGAGAGCACCAGCTTGCGATGACGCACAGCCTTGTCAATCATACGGCCATACCATGCATCCAGTTTATCGAGCATACGCTCAATGGGTACATAGAAGATATTGTAAGCCGAGCTATGCTTCTTCTTCAATTTGAGCAATTGAGAGCAGAGCATGGGGGTGAGGGTCAAAGCAGAGATGGTAGATACCGTGAGGATAACGCACATCATCCAACCCAACTGCTTGAACATCATACCCATCATACCTCCAGCCAATGTCATGGGGAAGAATACGGCAATCATCGTGAGCGTAGATGCCACAACAGAGATGGCTACCTCATTGGTGGCATGGATGGCTGCCTGCTTGGGGTCGGCACCACGCTCGATGTGGGTCGTTACATTCTCCAATACTACGATGGCATCGTCCACCACCATACCGATGGCGATAGAGAGACATGCCAACGAAATCATATTGAGCGAACCGTCAGAGACTGCCAAGTAAATGAATGATGCTACCAGTGAGATGGGGATGGTAATGGCAATCACGAAGGTGGCACGCCAGCGTCCGAGGAAGAGGAACACCACGATGACTACGAACAGGAGAGCGTAGAATACGGTTTCAGCCAAGCCGCTGATAGAATTCTCAATATTCTCAGAGGTGTTGGCTACGATACCAATCTTTACATCAGAGGGGAGGTTATCTTGCAACTTGGGCAACATCTTGATTACCTTGTTGGAAATCTCCACAGAGTTGGCACCCGACTGTTTCTGTACGATGATGGTAGCGCCACGAACACCATTGGTATAGGTCATCTGACCGCGTTCCTGAATGGTGTCAACGACTTCGGCCACATCGCGCAAGTAGATGTCGCTGCCATTCATTGAAGCCACGACGATACTCTCCATATCCTTGGGGTCCTTGAACTCGCCCTCTACGCGGAGGGGGAAGCTCTCGTTACCGATATCAAATGTACCACCGGGGATATTCATGTTCTCGGCAGAGATGATGCTACTGATGGCCTCGATGCTGAGGTTGTAGGCCTCGAGCTTCACAGGGTCGCAGTATACATAAATCTCACGCTCGGCTGCACCACCAATAGATACCGAACCTACGCCGGGAATACGGGCCAAGGGGTTGGCCACATTATCGTCAAGGATCTTGTAAAGTCCGTTGGTAGACTGGTCAGCCTGTACCGAAAGGATGAGGATAGGCATCATGTCGGAGTCGAACTTCAAGATGATGGGGGTGCTCACCGCATCGGGCAGAGCCGATGAAATCATGTCGAGCTTGTCGCGCACATCGTTGGTGAGGTCATCAATGTCATGTCCGTACTCAAACTGAAGTGTGATGAGCGACATGTTCTCCGATGACTTCGAAGTGATGTGCTTGAGGTTGGCCACCGAGTTGAGCGTGCTCTCCAAGGGGCGCGTAACATTGTTCTCAATATCCGAAGCACTGGCACCCGAATAAGAGGTCATCACCATAATGGTGTTGGTATCCATCTTGGGGTACAAGTCTACGGGAAGCTTGGTAACCGAATACACACCAAACACCACGATAGCGGCGAAGATGAGTGCGGTCATAATCGGTCGCTTGACCGAACCTTCGTATAAACTCATAATAGTTATGGGCCTCCCCCCTGCCCCTCCCAAGGAGGGGTGATACAGTATCGTGGGGATAAGGACTTTTTTAGTTTGTACTCTTTTTTTCAGTGGTCTCCGAAGTTCCCCTCTTCAGGAGGGGTTAGGGGAGGCTCTTTTTTACTCTTC
This sequence comes from Bacteroidaceae bacterium, assembly GCA_017548225.1. GTDB lineage: Bacteria > Bacteroidota > Bacteroidia > Bacteroidales > Bacteroidaceae > UBA1189. The sequence goes on from JAFYMV010000161.1 coordinate 2,988, forward strand.
TACTCTCACCTCTATGCCATCAGTCAAGCGGCCTTGACCTGCGATTACTACGGTAGCACCATCAGGCACACCACCTAGCAACTCGTAAGCGTCGCCGAGGCGTTGGCCAAGCTCTACCTTCACATAGTTTACCTTGCCGTGGTTGTATACATATACAAAGCGCTCGCCTGAACCGGGCTGCTTCACGATAGCCACATCGGGTACTACCACACGATGTTCGGTACCGAAGTTGAGCTGCGCGCGGGCAAACATACCAGGGCGTACCTTCTCATCCTTGTTGGCAAGAGTCAACTCCACAGGGAAGGTGTGAGTAGCTGCATTGATAGTGGGGTACTTGAGCGATACAGTCGCAGTGAATGTCTCACCAGGCAGCGCATCGAGAGTGATGGTAGCCTTGTCGCCCTTCTCTACCTTTGAATAGTAGTTCTCTGACACATTGACGAGCAACTTCACGGGGCGAATCTGCTCAATGGTGAGGATAGCTGCGCCTGAGTAAAGATCACCATTGTCGTAGTTACGAGCAGTTACGATACCCTCAATGGGGCTGAGGAGCTGGGTGTTCTCCATGATATTCTTGTACTGTGTCTCAGCTACTTCGAGTGACATTTTTGCATTGTCAAATTCAGCCGTTGATACACCACCTACAGCGTAGAGCTCCTTGATGCGGGCAAAGTCCACCTTTTGGTTCTCAATCTGCAAGGTGAGCTGCTTGAGGTTGGCAGCATCCATCTGTACCAATTTCTGACCCTTTTTCACATGGTCGCCAATCTCAACATAGATTGTGTTGATGCGGCCCATGCTTTGGGGGGCAATGTTGTTCTTCACTTCGGCCTGTACGGTACCTACATAGTCGCGCACCTGGTCAACGGGGCGTACATACACCTGAGCCACTTTCACGGCGGGCTTCACCTCTTCGACAGTCGCTGTGGGCTGAGCCTCCTGCGGCTTTCCTCCACATGCAGCGAGCAAGGCGGTCATAGCCAGCGCTGCAAACGAGAATACTTTCTTTTTCATTGTTCTATATGTTTTTGTTTATATATCAAATGTGTATATCCTATGTAATTATCAATTGTCAATTATTTATTAGTATACTCCTTACCCTGCAACTTGTCCAAGTCGGCCTTGGCTGTGAGGTAGTCGTAGATTGACTGCACATAGGTGAGGCGGGCCTGTGTAAGGGCCACTTCGGCGCTATTGAGTTCAAGCACGGTGCCACGACCTACTTCGTAGAGTTTCTCTGCGATGTCGCGTCCCTTCTGCGCTTGTGTGATAGCCTCCTTATTACTTGACACCTGCTCGGCGCTGGCAGCCATGCTATTGAGATAGCTCTGCTGCTGCATGGCAAGCTGGCGTGCGGTATAGTCGCGATTCTTCATCATCTGGGCAATCTGAATGTTGGTCTTCTTCATTGCAGAGAAGTTGCTGTACTTGAAGAGGGGCACGCTCACGCTCAACGACACATTGCTATAGGGATTCCACTCATACTCCTTGAACTTGAAATCCTCGGCCATGCAGGTATACATGTAGTTGAACTGCAGGGCTACCATGGGGGCAAAGTTCTGCTTGTTGAGCGAAAGGCTCTGCTGCAACATGCGGGTGTTCAGATCCATCTGCAACAACGAAGTATTGTTGTTCAAAGAGCTGCTATCAGCAGTGAGGACACCCGCGAATACTGACTCTTCATAGTCTGCAAGATTGTCATCGAGCACAATATTGACTTCGGGTTCTATGTTCATGAGCACCACCAACTGAAGACGCGAGAGCTCTACAGCATTGCGTGCCGAGATTACTGAAGGTTGCAAATTGCGCATCTGTACCTCGGCGCTAATCTTGTCATACTCGCTTACCTTGCCCTGCTCAAACTTCGCCTTCACAATGTTAAAGTTGGCCTCGGCTTGCGCATAGCTCTTCTCCAACACAGCATAGCTGTCTTGTGCCAGCAGCATCTGGTAGAATGCCTTGGTCACCTGGTTTACGAGGTCCTGCTTTGAGGCGCGCGCCTGCTCTACGGCCAACGCCACATCAGTTTTGGTAAGTTTCATACTCTTGTAGAGCGTAGGGGCAAATACGGGAAGACTTACAGAGAGACCACCCTGGTACTGGTTGGGGATACCAATTTCAATCTTCTGTCCCATCATCACCATTGTCTGCTTTTTGATGGTACGAGTATATGCTCCCGAAAGTGAAGCCTCGGGCAGCAATCCCATCACAGTCTCCTTGTCAGAGATTTTCTTCAGTTCAACAGTCTGGTCGGCCACCTCGATTGTGGGGTTATCGCTCAAGGCAATCCCTATAGCCTTATTGAGCGTCAACCTCAATGTCTCTTGTGCCGTAGCACCCAGCGTGAATAACGCTAGGACTGCCATCATCATCGGTCGTATACCGATAGTCCACATTCTTTTCATTATTACCTTCATTATATGTTATTATTTCAGATTCTTAATTATCTCCAATCCTTTTTCCGTAGCCATACCACGCAACAGCACCAACACTACTGAATTATAAATAACCTCTGCCGGGTAGTTGCGCACCGAAGGGTTTCTTAATAATTTATCTATCTGGAAACCGTCTTGTTTGAGAAATACATCATAATCAATATCATCTCGTAATAATCCCTGCTTCACACCCTCCTGTAACCACTTCTTTACATAACCAAAGTGCTCAGTATGCATACGGTCAAAGTAAGCTTCCAACTCGGCATAGCGCATCAATTCAGTAAAGAACAGCGGATTCACTTCTCTACAATGTTCGATAACACGCTTATAGAGCAAAAAAATCTGTTCTACAACATTAGTTGTCTGCAGCAGAGTTTCTCTGATTGCCTCACAAAATGAAGCCGAAGTCAACTTTACCACTTCAAGCAGTATAGCTTCCTTATCAACAAAAGCACCGTAGAGCGTTTTCTTTGATATACCCAATTTACTAGCTACATCGTCCATGCGCACCTGCTTGATGCCATGTTGCTGAAACAACATGGTAGCAACATTTATGATGCGTTCACGCAACTCGGCCCTATCGCTCATTTTCTCTATGCACATATCGTTCTTTTACACACCAAATCAAGTGCAAAGTTATTGGAAACTTTTAATGCTACAAAAAGTTTCCAATAAAATCCTATACATTATAACATTGTTTAGAGCATAAAGGTCATTTTTTCACATTTCATAACATTTTGCTTCAATAGACTGCATACTGCGCATGACAATTAATGCAAAAAGTACCGCCACTAGTGACGGTACTTTGAAAAAATGTATTCTTTGAAATTATTTTACCAACTTTTTACCATTGACAATGTAAATCCCTTTAACAGGAGTCGATACTCGGTGGCCTTGCAAATCGTAAATCAATTCAGACTTTTTACCTTTAAATTCCAAGACACCGACTTCGGTAGTACCGCCTTCACTAATCTCCGGACTAAAGTAATTGCCACCAGTAATCTCCTCAATGGAGAGGGGTACATATACCATGCAGTAACCCTTTGCCTGGTCATCGCCATAGCAGGGAGCTTCCTCGAAGAAGAAGGCAATCTTGCCATCGTTCTGCAATGCCATAGCGCTGTAAGCACTCTGCTGGGTGCTCACCTGCAAGCCCTGAATCCAGTTACCTGCAATCTGCTCTGAAGTATAGTTAGCATTGGTCACATCCTTGTACCAGATGGTCACATCGCGTCGGTCATAGAGTCCGCCACCTCCCTTGGGCTGCGACTGCAGAAGAAGCTTTACAGCATCACCATTCGCATTTACTGCATTAACAAGGAAGGGCTCGCCGTTACAGGTGTTGCTACCGCCATTGCCGCAGCCATTCACGTTGCTGTTCCATGAGCCCGTGTTGGTTGCCTTGTCCGAGTAGGTGAACACATTGAACTGACGGCCACCGCTGCGGCGCACGCTGAGCAGGATCTGTCCGCTGGGGAGAATCTCCACCTTGGGTTCATCTTGAGCCGCAACGGGATCCTGACTACCACCGAGGATGTGCCATGTCAAGCCGAGGTCGTCGGTATAGATGACATAGTTGCCTGTGCCCGATGCTTTCTTCAGCAACAGCGCACCGTAGATACGTGCCTTGCCTGTACCATTATAGTTCTCGTCTACTGCCAAGCGGCCGCTACCGAAGAATGAAGAATATCCGTTTTTAATGGTGGCATCATCGCCAAGGAACAA
>JAFYMV010000001.1 GCA_017548225.1 Bacteroidaceae bacterium
AGATAAAGAGCGACCTTGTGTCGCGCATACGATGATTTGCTGATTTGATTATTGATTCGATTTTTGATGGATTTTGATTGTGGATAGTGCTTGTGCAGTGTGGGAGCTTTCTATTACCCGCGAAGCGGGTCAAAATATAAAAAAGACATGTACATAAAATATATAAATATGATATATACTATGCGTAGAGTAATGCTCATGCTGTTGGTGCTTATCGCTACTTCGCTTTCGGCACAGAATATCAGCGTGTCGTCATTCAAGCTGCTCGAGAATGACCTTACTGCCAATACCTATGGTACTTCGGAGAAGGACTTTAATGGAGAGATAGCAGCGCTTATCAAGGTGGTGACCACCGAGCAGGGACTCGTATTTGATGGTGGCATGGTGGGCATCGTGAAGACCAAGCAGGGTGTGGGCGAAGTGTGGGTATATGTGCCTCATGGCATCAAGCGCATCACTGTACAGCATCATCAACTGGGCGTACTGCGCGACTACTATTTCCCCATACCTATCGAAAAGGCTCGCACCTACGAGATGGTGCTCACCACAGGTAGGGTAGAGATGGTGGTGACCCATGCCGTGAACAAACAGTATGTGTTCTTCAATGTAACTCCTGCCAATGCTTCGGTAGAGTTGGGTGATGAGGTGCTCACTGTAGACGAAACGGGCTTGGCGGCAAAGAATGTACCCTTCGGTACCTATGACTACCGGGTGTCGTGTGCCAACTATCACACCGAGGCCGGTAGAGTAACGGTAACGGCAGAGGGTAGGGCTGAGGTAAATGTAACCTTGCGCCCCAACTTCGGTTGGATTAAGCTCGATGCAGCAGCTGAAGAGTATCGTGGCGCCTATGTCTATATCAACAATGAACGCGTGGGGCAGCTACCCTACATGAGCGGTGAACTCAAGAGTGGCACATATAGGGTAAAGGTGGCCAAGAGTATGTATAAGTCTTCTGAAGCTCAAGTGAAAGTTGCCGACAACGAAACCACTACGATGAACATCTCACTCGTCCCCAACTTTGCTACTGTAACCCTCCTTGCCGATGCAGAGAGCGAGATTTGGATCGATGGTGAGAAGAAGAGTACAGGCCGCTGGAGTGGTCCTTTAGAGATAGGTGACTATACGGTGGAGGTAAGAAAACCATCGCACCGAAGCGCCTCGGATGTGATACATGTGCTCGATGTGGCGGAAAGAACGATTCAGCTCAAGTCGCCCACACCGATCTATGCACCGCTAGAACTGGAGTCAAATCCCTTGCGCGCTACGGTGCTTATCGATGGCGTAGAGGTGGGTGAGACTCCGATGATGAAGACCGATGTGCTTGTGGGTACTTACCGTGTAGTGTTCAAGAAAGAGGGGTACAAATCCGTAGAGAAGACCATTGTGGTAAAGGAGAACGAGGAAAACCGTCTGTCGGCAATGCTCACCAACAATAATCGTGGCAATGGGGCAAGCAATACAGGTGGTAAAGGATCTGTAGCGCCCGCTGTAAATACAAAGACGAAGGAAAGTTCGAAAGAAACGCCCAAAGTACAGAAGAAAGAGGCACCGAAAGATGGTGCGGAGCGTAGCTTCTATGCCTTGGGTGCAACTATAGGGTATTCACCTTACGGATTAAGTTACGGAGGTAATGTGAGCTATATTGCCAATCGTTTGTCTATAAATGTAGGTGCTACCAATTATGTGATGGGCAAGTATACCATGTGTGATAACAAGACTGGCGACAATGAGGAGGATTACTCGGTGCAGCTGCTGCGCTTTGCCGCGACGCTGGGCTATACATGGGGTGAGCAGTTCTTGGTTACTCCTCAAGTGGGCATGGTGTTCGGTCCCTCTTTCATAGCAGGTCGTAAATATGTGATGAACGAACTACCTGTATGGGATGGAATAACCTCTACCGATAGGGTACTAGCCGACAGGGATTACAGTGCAATGAACAGTAGAATCATGAAGTTCGTTGACCATAGCCGATTTAATCTGCTACTGGGTGTTCGGTTAGGATATGTCATGCCCTCTGGAATAGAAATGCACATCACTCCCCAATATGTCATAGGAGAGGGCATTTCAGTGAATACCGGCATTTCGATAAAATTTTAAATTATAGGAATCTAGTTATAAGAAGTCCGCTATCTCTTGCTATGGAAGGGGTAGCGGATTTTGTTTGGCAAACAATCTTATCCTATGCATGTTTTGATAAATAGAGAAATAATGCGTAAGTTTGCGTCATATAATAAATAGTAGTATGAAGATTGCATCAGATATAACCGCGCTTGTGGGGCATACTCCTTTGGTGGAGTTGGCTCGTTATGGAGCAAAGCATGGTGTGGTGGCTCGTCTTGTGGCTAAGGTTGAGGGGATGAATCCGAGCGGTAGCGTGAAGGCTCGTGCAGCTCTTGCTATGGTAGAGGAGGCTGAGCGGAGTGGAGCCTTGCGTCCTGGAGGTACTATTATAGAGCCTACGAGCGGTAACACGGGTATAGGACTTGCTATGGTAGCGGCTGTCAAAGGGTACCGACTTATACTCACTATGCCCGACACGATGAGCATTGAGCGTCGTAAACTGCTTGCTGCATACGGGGCCGAGGTGGTGCTCACGGAAGGACGATTGGGCATGACGGGCAGCATAGCTAAAGCTGAGGAATTGCAGAAGGAGATACCTAATAGTATCATTCCCATGCAGTTTTCTAATCAGGCAAACCCATGGGTGCATGAGCATACGACAGCAGTTGAGATATGGGATGATACCGATGGACAGGTGGCTGCATTTGTCGCAGGTGTGGGTACGGGAGGTACACTCTCGGGTGTAGGGCGTGCGCTGAAGAATCGTAACCCCGAAGTGCGTATTATGGCCGTAGAGCCTATAGCATCACCCGTACTTTCGGGAGGTAAACCATCGCCTCATGGTATACAAGGCATAGGCGCAAACTTTGTGCCCGACAACTATGATGCTTGTGTAGTGGATGAGGTAATAGGTGTTGCTGATGCTGATGCTATGGGTGCTATGCGCGAACTGGCTGTTACGGAGGGCTTGTTTGTCGGTATTAGTAGTGGAGCAGCATTGTATGCAGCTTGTCAGGTGGCTATGCGTCCCGAATATAATGATAAAATGATTGTAGTGCTACTGCCCGATGGGGGAGAGCGCTACTTGTCATGTCTGTAAAAAAAAGGAGGTTTCAATGCTTTGAAACCTCCTTTTTTCTCGTGAGCCGAAGACGGGACTCGAACCCGTGACCTACGCATTACGAATGCGTTGCTCTACCAACTGAGCTATTTCGGCGAACGCGAGCGCAAAAGTAATACTTTTTTTTGAATTGGATAATATAAAATAGGATAATTTGTGTCATGTACCCAGTATTCGGTGCAGAATGAAATAAAAATGGATTATTGATGCAGTCTAATTCCTAATAAATAGTTAACTTTGCACGATTTTTGGAAAAAATAGGTGACTATGTTAGTTGTTGAAACCATAAATGATTTGCGCTCGTACCTTGCACAAGCTCGTGCCGAAGGTAAGAGTGTGGGCTTGGTGCCTACAATGGGTGCATTGCACGAGGGACATGCATCACTCGTGGAGCGTAGTGTGGCCGAGAATGGTGTTACCGTAGTGAGTGTGTTTGTTAATCCGACACAGTTTAATGACAAGGGTGACCTTGAGCGCTATCCGCGTACTCTCGAGGCTGACTGCCGATTGCTCGAGGGGCTCGGTGCTGACTGCGTATTTGCTCCTTCAGTAGAGGAGGTATATCCCGAAGAGGATACCCGCGTATTTGAT
>JAFYMV010000162.1 GCA_017548225.1 Bacteroidaceae bacterium
CTGTTGTGGCCTTTGGCGCAGACGCAGATTGATGAGGTGGGCGCATTTGACGGACTCCTTAATCTCTATCGCCCCATTTATTACTTTGTGGTGTTCCTTGTTGGATATTATATCTTTTCAGCAGAACGAGTACACCGTTTATTGAGTGATAGGGTATTGAGCAACGGAATAGGTGTAATGCTACTTACGGGGTTTTATTTTCTGAGGAGATTTTACGGAGAGGATTACACCTCACCAGTTGCACTGCAGAGTCTTGAGTGCAGTCTTTATTGTGGAAGTACCATATTTGCAGTTATGGGACTTTTCAAGCGTTGGTTTGATTACTCCACGCCCTTCGCGCAGTATATGACGCGCAGCAGTTTCGGTCTCTATATCGTACACATGTCGGTGTGCACCGGTTCGTGCCTGCTGCTCAAGAGTGCTGCTCTGCCTCTGTGGCTTATCTACACGCTTGCCCTTATCGCAACCTTTGTTGGCTCTGTCGTGTTGTGGGAGGTGTTGCGTAGAATTCCCTTTGTGAGATGGTGTATGTTTGGGATAAAAGGGAGGCATCCTCAACATAATTGTCATTCTGAACGCAGTGAAGAATCTCGCGGAGTATAATGTTAAACAAGATGGGGAATGACAAGTATTCATCAATATTGGGTTTATATAATGTCGAACAAAGTTCGTTCGGTACTGTATATTGGTGTAACTAACGATTTGTATCGAAGGTATAATGAACATAAAACTGGTAGCGTAAAAGGTTTTACACAAAAATATAGGTGTTGCGATTTGTTATATTTCGAAGAATACAATAATGTGGATGAGGCAATAGCACGTGAAAAGGAACTTAAAGGATGGAAAAGGTGCAAGAAGGAATATCTTATCGCATCAAATAATCCCGAATTTGTTAATATGGCAGAAGAATTCGGTTGGTAAATAGTAGTATATTAGTCCCTGCGCGGAATCCTTCGCCTTGCTCAGGATGACATAAATTGAATTAAACAATGGAAAAAGAAAAAAATCCTCAAGAAACTCGCCGCATCTGGCTGTTTCTTCTCATTACCTTTGCGATGACCTATGCTTGGACCATAGGGCTCATTTGGCCACGCGTACTTGGGCGCGACATGGCATCGTTTACTGCCGAAGAAACGATTATCAACACGGCGCTTACTGCCATGCTGATGTTCTTTCCCGCTATCGGCGTGCTCATTACTCGCCTCATCACGCGTGAGGGATTTAAGAATGCGATGTTGCGTCTCAACCTTAAGGGCAATGTGCGTTACTATCTTATCGGTTGGTTTGGCCCAATAGTATTGACACTCCTTGGTGCTATTCTCTACTTTGCCGTCTGCCCATCGGAGTTTACGCTCACCACCTACAAAGCAACGATAGCTACCCAACCTATATCTCCTGCTGTGTTTTGGATACTGCAAGTTGTGCTTATGTGCATGGCTCCGTTGCTCAATCTCATTCCCTGCTTTGGCGAGGAGTGGGGCTGGCGTGGCTACCTCTTACCCAAAGTGGCACAGCGCATGAAGTTCCTCCCCGCCGTATTGCTCACGGGGTTCATTTGGGGAATCTGGCACGCTCCTATCATCGTAGCCGGACATAACTATGGTATGGGTTATCCTGGCTATCCATGGTGGGGCATCATGGCCATGTGCGTATTTTGCATCGTAGTAGGTGCACTCTTTTCATATATTGCTCTAAAAGCCAAGAGCTGTTGGCCTGCCGTGTTTGCTCATGGAGCACTTAATGGTACTGCCTCTATCGGTGTGCTCTTCCTTGCCAATCCTATGGATTATGACCGCTTCGTGGGGCCCGTTCCCACAGGCATCATCGGTGCTGCTGCCTATATCCTCGTAGCCCTGTGGATTGTGTGTAAGATGCGCAGAGAGGAACTCGCTGCTTGATGTTTTCTCTCGCTCAATAAACAAGAAACGCCACTCCGTAAGGAATGGCGTTTCTTGATTTATATATGCTTGCTGTTATTTCTTGCGCTGCACCTTCTTTTTGTTTTTCTTGTACTTGGCACGACGCTTGGCCTCTTCTACCTTATTATATACATACCATGCGCCACCGCCACCGAAGGTAACGCCGATAACGATGTATACCCATGGAGCAAGGCTGTCGCCCTTTACGCGGCTCCACATCTCAATCATGCTCTTTGTGCGGTTGCCACAGTCGCGCATCAAGGCAGCACGCTCAATGACTGCACGGTCGGGGTATTGGATATTGTCTACAGGGACACTGTCGGCGCCCTCACCAAAGAAGTAGGTGAGGTCGCTATACTCTTCGAGTGTAGAGTCAACCTTTGCTTCGAGAATCTCGGGCGATGCAACTACGCTCACATAGCCAATCTCGTCCATGTTGCGCAGTGCATTCTCGGGCATACACATGAAGTTGATGAAGTAAGCCGCAGCTTTGGTGTTGACTGCGTATTTGGGGATTACCCAACCATCAAACCATACATTGGAGCCCTCGCGCGGCACATGGTATCGCAGTTCCATACCTATAGCGTCAGCCTCTTCGATAGCCCATACGGCATCACCGCTCCAACTCACATTGATATAGGCCTTCTTCTTGGTCATCATCTCCTTACCGAAGTCGACCTCCCAGCCAGCGATATTGTGCTTGGCTGATTTGAGCAGTTCCTCCACTGCAGCGATAGCCTCATCAGAGGTATCGTTCATCAGGTCTTGGCGTGTAGTCTTGCCGTCGAGCACCTCTTGGTAGCGGGCATACATGAGCATGCAGCCGTAGATATCACGATAGGCGTCCTTCATCAGTACCTTGCTTGCTAGACGCTCGTCCCAAAGGATGCCCCATGAATCAGCCTCCTCATCGGTGATAAACTCGGGGTTGTAGAGTATACCTGTGGTACCCCACATATAGCCTACAGCATATTCATTGGCGCGTTTGCCGGGTTGGTCAAACTTTGCCAACTGCTCCACGAAGAAGGGCGAAACCAAGTTGATATAGTCGGGGGTGTTGCCAAAGTCGCGTGAGATGGGCAGCAGCATATCGTTGGTCAGCATGCGGTCAATGATGTATTCCGAAGGACATACTACATCGAAGTCCTCATGTCCCTTTTCGAGCTTGGCGAGCATCACCTCATTGATGTCAAAGAGCTGGTAGATAATCTCCACCTCTTCGCCCGTCTGCTCCTTGTACCATTTCTCGAACTCTTCGAGCAAACTTTCATCAATGTAGTCTGCCCAGTTATAGACTTTAAGTGTATGCTCGCGGTCAGCAGCAACGGCGCGGCTTGTAGGGAGCACGCCCAGCATCATTGCGAGCAGTAAACAGGTATGTAGTATTCTTTTCATTTTTACTTTGTTGTTTATGATGGCAAATTTAGTGCAAGCCAAGAGAATATCCAAAACTTGTTTTGAGTATTTCATCTTTTGTGTCTTTTTTATGTGTGTATAGACCCGTTGTTACTCGATTTTATAGCAAAGGTGTTGTTAAAACACACTTTCAAAAGATGTACACTTGGTAATAGTAGACTGATTATAAAAGGGAAGCCAGCTCTATGTTGTCATTTATGAGTGAAACAATAATCTTAACTACGAGAGTTTTTTGCTGAAAGATAAGTTTGTTGTGTATATTTCTATAAATCAGCATCGTTCTCTTTGCAAAGCTCTCTTAGGCATATTTTCCACATCAAAGCGCATAATTCCCCTTCCGTTATACCATTAAATTACAACTCTAATAATTAAAATCCTCTACGAGCTTGCACTCCAACGGGCGTCCTAGCCGCATAGAGCATCAGTCAGTTTGCAAGAACGGGTTGTTAGCACCACAAATATATTGACCTTGCAATATGCGGTATATATCACGGCAGCAGATTATCCTGCCGCATTGATATCTGCGCTATACTTCCCATATGGGATATTTTTATGAAGGACATACCATATTTTGAGACACCCCACACTTCGGGTAAGCTCCTTTCAAAAGCTAAAGATACGGATGTGGTCTTGATTTTTATTACAACGGGCGTAAAAATAAAAATTTTTATGTAAGTTTGCAGCATAGAATACTCTGTTTAGAGTGTGTGAGTATTATAATTATGATAAGTTTTATCGTTACGACATATAACTTGGAGGATTGGCTACTTCGTCGTTGCTTGGATAGCATTGTGGCGCAGGGAATGTCTCGTGACCAATATGAGATTATAGTTGTGGACGATGAAAGTGCTGTGAGCCCGCAACATGTGGTGGATGGGTATACTCGACATGCTGATATAAGTCTATATGTGCAGCGGCATGCTCGACAAGGTGCTGCACGCAATTTGGGCGTGCAGTATGCTAAGGGCGAATGGATGCAATTTGTCGATGGAGATGATTATCTCTTACCGGGTACGATAATACCTATACTTCAAGCAGCAGAGATCAATGATTTGGATTTGTTGATGTTTGGTTTTTTTGAAGTGTATGGCGAAAAACTTGTGGTAAGCAATCGGACTACTTCCAAAATAGTTTTATCTCCCATAACTACGGGTAATGACTATATGCTTCATCATAATCTTTTGGGGGTATGTTGGTTACAGGTCTTTCATCGAAGTCTTCTTGATGAGCCAATGTTTGGTTATCCTTTGCGCTTTACAGAAGGCATTTATGTGGAAGATGAGGAATTTGTTACAAAGCTTGTGTGGCGAGCGCAGCGCATGGCTCGTACGGATGTCCCTGTGTATGCCTATTATCAACGCGTAAACTCTACGGTACATTGTCGAAGTTTTGAACATACCGATGAATTGTTTGGTAATTGTTTTGTCGTGTTGAAACGATTAATAGACTTTGAAACATCGCTTGGTGCAAAAGCGCACGAAGGACTTACTCGGAAGGTCAGATTTCTCGCATTGGACATTTTGCGCCTTTCACTGCGTGATTCTGATTGGATGGATCGGTGGAAAAGGTCGGTCCGGCAACTTGACAATCTGGGCTTATATCCGTTACCTGCAGCAAACTATTCTTGGAAGTATAGTATGTTTCGTTTATTGACGAACAATGGTGTAGGTCGTCGCATGCTTTGGTTGCTAGAAAAACGAAAAAAAAGATGAGAATACTGCTTTTAGGCGAGTTTAGTAATGTGCATTGGACTTTGGCCTGTGCCTTACGTAAATTGGGTCATGAGGTTATGGTGGTTTCTGACGGGAATAGCTGGCGGGAGTACCCTTGTGATGTCCTATTGTATAGAAGGAGTTCTTCTTTGGTGCACACGATAAAATATGTTATTGATATATTGTGTCAGCTTCCCAAGTGGAGGGGGTATGATGTCGTGCAGATTATCAGTCCTGTGTTGTTCCTTAAACTTAAACCACGACGTTTAAAAAAGATATACGATTATCTTTTACGACACAATAAACGTGTGTATATGGGGGCCATGAGTGATGACTATCAATATATATATGATAGCTATGTTAGAAGAAGATTGCGGTACTGTGATTTTTATACGCCTCAACGAGAAATCGATAATGAACGCAATAGGCAGACTGCTTACGGATGGTTGTATACATATAGTAAGGATATGTGTGTGCATGTTACAGAGACATGCAATGGTGTGGCGGCTGTGTTGTATGAATATTATGTTGCGTATAAAGACGATTTCCCTCAAAAAACATTTTACATACCATTTCCTATAGAACCAGATAGCACCCTTATTGAGAATCTTTCATTCTCGACTCCGTGTCTTGTGCGTTTTTTTGTGGGTATGGATAATAGACGTGATGAACTGAAGGGGACGGATATCCTATATAAAGTTGCAAAGCGGATAGAGAATAAATATCCAGATAAGTGTGAGGTTATTGCTACAGAATCTCTTCCCTATAGTGAGTATATAAAGCAGATGAAACAATGTGATGTGTTACTTGATCAGATATATAGCTATACCCCAGCAATGAATGCGCTACAAGCCATGTCTATGGGACTTGTCGTTGTGGGTGGCGGCGAAGAGGAGCATTATGAATTGATGGGTGAAAAGGAACTCCGTCCTATTATTAATGTGCAACCTGAAGAGGAGGATGTTTATCGTCAGCTTGAACAATTGGTGCTTCATCCAGAACGCATACCACAACTTAAACGCGATGGTATAGAATATGTGCGTCGTCATCACGATAGTATTAAGGTTGCACAACAATATTTGGAGTTTTGGAATAGAAAAATTTAAGAATTATAATTGACCGGAAATGAAAAGGAATAAGGCTTTTATCATTGGAGGAGTGTTGGTGTTGCTACTGGTCATTGCTGCGATTGTAGGTTATATGGTGTATGCTGC
>JAFYMV010000163.1 GCA_017548225.1 Bacteroidaceae bacterium
GAAACCAGGAGGCACGGGTACACCAATCAGGTTCATCTCAGCCAGATTGGCACCTTTACCACCGAGCAGATTCTTCATGTCTGCCTTACCTTCGGCCTTACCGTTACCGAATAAGTAAACTCTTTTTTCGCTCATAATTTTAAATAATTATTAAGGTAGTAAAAAATATGTTGTTTTGGTTATAGCTTAATATAATATAGGTACACTATGCCCATTAACAAAGCAAAGGTAAAGCATTTTTATGAAACTATGAAATTCTCAAGCAAAAAAGATTCTCTCACCCGCACGATTTATCATAAATTGCATAGGATAGAGAAAAAAGCAAGCAAGTTATTAGCTCAACCGAGATTTTCTCTCTAATTTTGCAGTCTTTTATATTATTAAAATAAACAGTTTTAGCAGACACAATCATGGAGTCAATGCTCGCGAGAAAAACACAGAATGAACAGTTCTATTCGCATTGACAAAGTGAGACTTTAACAAGTTAACTAATAAAACAAAAAAAAGATATGAAACACGCATTAAGAAGCGCAACAAGCACTGAGGGTCGCCGCATGTCGGGAGCCCGCGCACTCTGGATTGCCAATGGTATGAAACGCGAGATGATGGGCAAACCTATCATCGCCATCGCTAACTCGTTTACTCAATTCGTACCGGGTCATACACACTTGCACGAGATTGGTCAAATCGTGAAACGCGAAATCGAAGCATTGGGCTGCTATGCAGCAGAATTCAACACCATCGCTATCGACGACGGTATCGCTATGGGCCACGATGGCATGCTCTACTCACTTCCTTCACGCGATATTATTGCCGATAGCGTAGAATATATGTGTAATGCGCACAAAGCCGACGCACTCATCTGCATCAGCAACTGCGATAAGATTACTCCAGGCATGCTCATGGCATCAATGCGTCTAAATATCCCCACCGTATTCGTATCAGGCGGACCTATGGAGGCTGGTGACTTGAACGGACAACACCTTGACCTCATTGACGCGATGATCAAGTCGGCCGACGAGAGCGTAAGCGATGAAGAGGTGGCAGCTATCGAATGTTGTGCATGCCCTGGTTGCGGCAGCTGTTCAGGCATGTTTACCGCTAACTCCATGAATTGCCTTAACGAAGCTATTGGTCTTGCTCTCCCCGGTAACGGCACCATCGTGGCTACACATAAAAACCGTATCGAACTCTTCAAGCAAGCCGCACGCCTCGTAGTAGAGAATGCTTACAAATATTATCGCGATGGTGATGAGAGCGTATTGCCCAAAAGCATTGCTACCCGTGAGGCATTCCTCAATGCCATGACATTGGATATAGCCATGGGTGGATCTACCAATACTGTATTGCACCTCTTAGCAGTGGCCAATGAGGCTGGTGTGGACTTCACAATGGACGATATCGATGCGCTCTCACGCAGAGTACCCTGCATCTGTAAGGTAGCACCCACCACACAGAAATTCCACATCGAAGATGTAAACCGCGCCGGCGGTATCCTCGGCATTATGGGCGAGTTGGCTAAGGGTGGGTTGCTTGACACCACATTGAAGCGTGTAGACGGACGCACACTCGCCGAAGCCATCGACACCTATTCAATTTTCCGCAAAGGATTCGAACTTAACACTCAAGATTCTACGCTCACCGCCCAGAAGGTATACCACAGTGCGCCTGCCCGCAAGTTCAGCAATGTGATGGGTTCACAGGAAACCTACTACAAAGAGCTCGATACCGATCGTAGCGAAGGTTGCATCCGCGATCTTGAACACGCCTACTCTAAAGATGGCGGACTTGCCGTGCTCAAGGGCAATATTGCGCAAGACGGCTGCGTAGTAAAGACCGCCGGTGTAGACGAGAGCATCTGGAAGTTCTCTGGTCCCGCCAAAGTATACGACTCACAAGATGCCGCAGTAGAAGGCATCCTTGGTGGCGATATCGTAGCTGGCGATGTTGTTGTCATCACCCACGAAGGTCCTAAGGGTGGTCCCGGTATGCAGGAGATGCTCTACCCTACCTCATACATCAAGTCAAAGCATCTCGGCAAGGCCTGCGCCCTCATTACCGACGGTCGTTTCTCTGGAGGTACATCAGGACTCAGCATCGGCCATATATCTCCTGAAGCTGCAGCTGGCGGTAACATTGGTAAAATTATTACCGGCGACATCATCGACATCGACATACCCAACCGCACTATCAATGTGCGCCTCAGCGATGAAGAACTTGCCGCACGCCCCATGACTCCCGTAACCCGTCAGCGCGTGGTATCAAAAGCACTAAAGGCCTATGCTTCACTCGTAAGCTCGGCTGATAAGGGTGCTATCCGCATGATTGATTAACCAACCGGGAATGGACAGAGGCTTCAGGCATATACTTTACCCCTTCGTACTATTCCTATTGTTTATAGGATATAGTTCTGATGTACACGCTACCATCACACGCATCTACGGCTCGGTGACCGACTCGGTCACCCGAGAGACGATGCCTTATGTGTCGGTATATCTGCGCAATACGACCGATGGTTGTCAAACTGACAAGGATGGTAATTTTTCATTCCTAACTTCAGAAGACCGAGCTGTGCTCGTCGTATCATCAGTAGGATACGAAGAAAAGTATATCTCAGTAGATGCACGCACACAATACCCACTACACATCAAGTTATCACCTGCTGTGTATGAATTGAGCGAGGTAGAAATCAAGCCCGAGCGCGAGCGCTATCGCCGAAAAGAAAACCCCGCCGTAGAATTAGTGCAGAGCCTCATCAAGAAACGCGAGCAACACAGACTTGATAGCCACGAGTACTACAGCCGCGACCGACATGAATTGCTGACAATAGCACTCAGCAACTTTGACAAGAGTAAGCTACAACAAGAGCTACTAGAAAGAATCGGAGTTTTGCAAAACTACCTAGACACTTCGCTCGTGTCAGGAAAGCCTATTCTCAACATCTCTTCACGCGAACTCATCGGTAGCGACCACTACCGTAAATCACCCGAAAGCCACAGAAAGCATGTCACTGCGCGTCGTCGTGCGGGAGTTGATGATTTCATCTCAGAACAAGAGATTGATGGTATTTTTGAGGAGGTATTTAAGGATGTAGACATCTTCCAAAACGACATCAACCTTCTACGCAACCGTTTTGTAAGTCCGCTTTCAACACTCGGTCCTACAGTGTATAAGTATTACATTATGGACACTATCCAGGTAGAGGGTACGCCTTGCATTGATCTCGCCTTTGTGCCGTTCAATTCCGAGTCACATGGTTTTACCGGACACCTTTACCTGACGGCCGATAGCACACATTTCATCAAATGGGCGCAAATGACCACACCATACGACATTAATCTCAATTTTGTGCGCACGCTGAGCGTGTCACAGACCTTCACTCCCGCTGCTGATGGTACTCCCCTACTCGACAAAGAGACCCTAACAGCCGAAGTGGAGATTACAGCACAAATCAATGGAGTATATGTCAAGCGCGAGGTAAGCTACCGTAATTATCTGCTTGATGAGCCCGCACGACTTGAACTATTCTACCAACCTGAGAGCGTAGTCGAAGAAGCAGGAGCCCGCGAACGCAGCGAAGCCTATTGGGAAGCCAACCGCATAGGACATGTTAGCGAGAAGGAACGCTCGGTAGGCGATATGATTGCCCATCTGCGAGAGTACCCGCTCTTCTATTGGACAGAGAAGGTTATCACCTATCTTTTCACTGGCTATGTACCCAACAAGAAGGAAGAACCGGAGTTCTTTTACGGACCGCTTAACACCTCTATCAGCAACAATGCTCTAGAAGGACTGCGTCTGCGCGTAGGAGGCATGACTTCAGCCTATCTCAACCCCCATCTCATGGGACGCTTCTTCGTTGCCTATGGCTTTGGCGACAACCGTCTCAAATATATGGGCGAGGTAGAATACTCGTTCAAGAAGAAGAAAGAGCATATCAACGAGTTCCCCATACACTCACTACGCCTGCGTTATGAGAACGACATCTATCAGTACGGACAGACCTATCTCTATACCAATAAGGACAATGTCTTCCTCAACCTCAAGCGTATGGAGGACAATCAGATAGGCTATCTCCGAAAAGCAGAATTTTCATACAACCGAGAGCACTACAATCACCTGTCCTACGCACTCGTATTACGCAACAAGGTTTATGAAAGCAGCCATCTGATGCCGTTCGAGACTATTGGAGGCGCTACCCCCACCGAATTACCACAAACTGAATTGGAGTTGAATCTACGCTATGCTCCAGACGAGAAGTTTGTACAAAAGAAATGGGACCGCACCCCTCTACTCCCCGAACGCCCCGTATTCAACCTCTCACACAAGGTAGCCCTTAAGGATGTACTCGGCAGTCAGTTTACCTGCCACCACACCGAAGCCAGCGCCCGCAAACGATTCTGGCTATCCTCATTCGGATATATCGAGTCTGTTGTCAGGGGAGGTCGCGTTTGGAACGATGTCCCATATCCGCTCCTCATCACCCCCAATGTGAATCTCTCATACACCTTACAAAAAGAATCATTTGCCTTGATGAATCCGATGGAGTTCATGGCCGACACCTATGGTGCGTGGGAGACTATTTATTACATGAATGGACTTATATTCAATCGCATACCCCTCATCAAGAAATTGGGTTGGCGCGAGGTTATCGATTTCAAGGGATTCTATGGTAGTCTGCGTCCGAGCAATAATCCCGCTCTCACAAACAATCACAATCTCTACCTTTTCCCCTTGGATCACGAATACAAAAATCCACTTACTGACATGCCCTACATGGAGCTCTCGTTCGGCATCGAAAACATCTTCAAGGTACTCGAAGTTGACTACATACGACGCCTTACCTATACCGACATTCCTGGCATCAATAAACACGGAATACGCATCCGTGTACATGCACAGTTCTGAGGAATATATTATCTAGATCCTCCATGAAGTGCTAATTTCACAAATAAAATCGCACCTTTGTGGAATAATTCTTTTATATACTAAACAAATACCGAGCTATGCCCACTATGGACAATCAATATAAGACCCGCAACCAGGAGTTCCTGCAAGAGTATGCCCAGCGTCCTGGCGTGAAGACCATGTTCAACGGCATCATGTACCGCATCATCAACAAAGGCAACGGTCCCAAGCCGTCGGCCAAGAGTTATGTCACCGTATACTTTGCAGGCAAGCTCATCAACGGCAAGGTGTTTGACCAGACGCAGAAGGGGCGTCCCGCCACCTTCCGCTTGAGCGAGCTCATCACAGGGTGGAACACCGCCTTACGCGAGATGCCCGCCGGCTCACGCTGGGAGATTGTCATCCCCTACCATCTCGGCTACGGCTCCCGCTCGGTAGGCGCCATCAAAGCCTTCTCCACCCTCATCTTCGACATCACCCTACTCGATGTGAGATAACCATACCTTTGAACGATTAACGAGGAACGTTGAATGCTTAACGCCGACGCGGGATGAAAGCGTCGGTTAATCCTACTCCATAGGCTTTTCCTCCTCCTTGCCTGCATAGATTAAGCGAGCTTATCTCTGCCCTCGCTTCGTTCGTCGGTTGCGACGGCAACACGGGATAAAAACGTTGCTTGCGATGCCAATGCGGGATGAGCATTGGTTGCGACAGCAACGCGGTATGATAGCGTTGCTTGCGACGAAGAAAACTTTAGTTTTCCCGAGGAGTGCTGCTTGCAGCCTATAAACTTTAGTTCTCCCGAGGAGTGCTGCATGCAGCCTTTAAGGTTTATCTTCCTCCGAAGAGCGTGCTTTAGCACCATTAGGTTTATCTCAAAGTATTATTTAGGCAATAATATAGATGTTGTCCAAGTCGCTTGCCACCTACACCCCCTACCCCTACGGGTACTCCCCCCCTGCCTGAGGGAGAGTGCAGTCGGTTTCACCGAGTGATTACATTCGACATCGTCGACAGCACTGTCCCCCAGACAGGGGGACGAGCGCAAAGCGCGGAGGGGGTGGAAAACTTTTTGGACAACTGCGATATTATCTCCTATATTTATAAAACAAAAAACACCAAAGGCTAAAAGTTAATAGAAAACAACCAATAGCTAACAGCAGCGACTTTGTCGTTTCACTAAACTCTCAAGGTTTGTGCCAGTTCCGACGCGGGAACGAAGTTCGCCGACCTCAAGGGAAAGGCAACCTTTAGGTCGATGCCCGAAGGGGCTGAAGTCAAGGGAAAAACAAAGGAGTATTATTCTATAATACGAAAACAAAGCAGCAGAGCTGCTTAACCTCTCACCTTTAACCCTTAACCGTTCAACATTAATCATTACCCCCAAGTCCCTCCTTATCCGTCACGCGCTCCATGTATTGCTGGATGACCGACTGGAGCAGCTGTAGGTACGCCTCGTGGTCCACCTTGCCCAGCAGGTTATCCTGCAACATCGGGTCAGCCTCATAGGCATAGAGCGCGATGGGAGCCGTGCCGTCGTAC
>JAFYMV010000164.1 GCA_017548225.1 Bacteroidaceae bacterium
AGAGACTCTCACATCGTGTGATGGCGAATTGAGCAGAGAACTTAATTTAGAGTAACACATTTAAAAAAGAAACAAACATGAAATCATTTGATTTGAAAGGTACTTCAAGAACTGAAGTAGGTAAGAAGAGCACTAATGAGCTCCGTAAGAACAACGGTATTCCTTGCGTATTGTACGGAATCGAGAAGGAGGCTAAGGCTTTCGCTGTAACCACTGACGCTGTTCGCAAGCTCGTTTACACTCCCGACATCCATGTAGTAAACCTCACCATCGACGGTGTTGAGTGCACTGCAGTATTGAAGGACATTCAGTTCCACCCCGTTAAGGATACCATCCTTCACATGGACTTCCTCCAGATCGTTGCTGACAAACCTATCGTAATGGAGGTTCCCACCGTTCTCACTGGTCTCGCTGCTGGTGTTAAGCTTGGTGGTAAGTTGCAGCAGGCTATCCGCAAGATCAAGGTGAAGGCTGTATACGCTAACATCCCCGAGAAGTTGACCGTAGATGTAACTGAGCTCGCTCTCGGTAAGTCTATCAAGGTTGGTGAGCTTTCATTCGAGGGTCTTGAGCTCGTTACTCCCGCTCAGACTGTTGTATGTAGCGTAGCTGCTACTCGTGCTTCACGCGAGGCTGCCAACGGTAAGAAGTAATTTCTGATTAGAAATCAAGAATTAGGAATTAGGCGTTTCGCAAGAATGCGGAAACCTAATTCCTTTTTTTATCATCAATTCCTAACTCCTACTTTACTAACTCCTCACTAAAGAAAATGAAATACTTGATTGTCGGCTTGGGTAACCCAGGATATGAGTATGACGGCACACGCCACAACATCGGGTTCCGCGTGGTGGATGCCCTGGCCAAGGATGCAGGTGCCACATGGGAAGACAAGCGCTACGGCTTCGTGGCCAACATGCGCGTTAAGAATGCCCAACTTGTGTTGCTCAAGCCCACCACCTTCATGAACCTCAGCGGCAATGCCGTGCGCTACTGGGTGGAGAAGGAGAATATCGCTCTCGAGAACATACTCATCGTGGTCGATGACCTCTCACTACCCGTGGGCACCCTACGCCTCAAAGGCAAGGGCAGCGATGGAGGCCACAACGGACTCAAGCACATCGCACAGCTCATCGGACAGAACTATGCTCGCTTGAAGTTCGGCATCGGCAACGATTTCCCTCGTGGTGCACAAGCCGATTTCGTACTTGGCAAGTTCAGTGCCGAGGATGAAGCTGTCATTGAAAAGCAACTCCCTACTGCGTGCGAGATGGTCAAGAGCTTCTGTTTGGCCGGTATCACCGTTACAATGAATCAGTTCAACAAAAAGAATTAAGAATTAAAAATGAAAAGTTAAAACAGGCGACACGCAAGTCGTCCAGTTTAAATTTCTAATTTATAACTTTTAATTTACAACGCGTGGAAGCAAGAATTGATAAATGGCTGTGGGCAGTACGCCTCTACAAAACTCGCTCAATGGCTACTGATGCTTGCAAGAAGGGGCAGGTAACGATGAATGGCGTCACCATGAAACCTTCCAAGAATATCAAAGAGGGTGATGTGGTGAGTGTACGCAAGCCGCCCATTACCTATACTTTTCGCGTACTCAAGGCTATTGAGAATCGTGTAGGGGCTAAACTTGTACCCGAGATGCTCGAAAATATCACTCCTAAGGAACAGTATGATATCCTCGAGATGAGCAAGATAAGTGGATTCGCCAATCGTATGCGCGGAACGGGTCGTCCGACTAAAAAAGAACGTCGCGATCTCGATGAGTTTCTGGGAGACGAAAGCTTTGGTATGGCTGATTTTCTCTTCTTCGACGATGATGACGAGGATTAATTGCAGGTTAGGGTAGAGGAGGTATGAAAGGCCTCCTCTTGATGTGATAAAGGCGATGTGGATATAGTGTCTTGAAGAAAAACGGGCTGTCTGGTGTGATGTTGTGATCCCAGATAGCCCGTTTAAATTATAGGTGCTTTGGTATTAGCGTTTTGCTACTAGTTCTGTTATTTTAACGATAGTCATCATCGCCTTCTCCATGGATTGTACGGGTACAAATTCATAACGGCTATGGAAGTTGACGCCACCAGCAAAAATATTTGGACAAGGCAATCCCTTGAACGAAAGTTGTGCACCGTCAGTGCCGCCACGAATAGGTTTTACCTCGGGTTCTACACCCACCTCGTGCATGGCCTGGCAAGCAATGTCAATGACATACATCATAGGCTCTATCACCTCCCGCATGTTGGAATACTGATGAGTGAGTTCTACGGTTACGATATTCGCCCCATACTTTTCATTCAAACTCTTGGCGCATGTCTGTAAGAATTCTTTACGTTTGTTGAAAATCTCGTTGCTATGATCGCGCACAATGATGTTTACGGTAGTCTCTTCTACGCCGCCTTTGATGCCTACGATATGGAAGAACCCTTCGTATCCTTCAGTGCTTTCAGGTGTTTCGTCTTGAGGTAACAATTGCATAAATTCACTAGCTACACGCATGGAGTTGAGCATCTTTCCCTTTGCGTATCCTGGATGCACGTTGCGTCCCTTGATGGTGATGCGTGCAGCGGCAGCATTGAAGTTCTCATATTCCAGCTCACCCACTTCGCCACCATCCATGGTGTAGGCCCAATCGCAGCCAAACAGGTTTACGTCAAACTTATGTGCGCCAAGTCCGATCTCTTCGTCCGGATTGAAACCGATACGTATGCGTCCGTGCTCAATTTCTGGGTGTGCTTGCAGATAGGCGATAGCCGATATAATCTCAGCCACACCCGCTTTGTCGTCAGCTCCCAATAGAGTATGGCCATCTGTTACAATGAGGTCATTCCCTACATATCGTAATAGTTCAGGAGACTCCGCGGTAGAGAGGATTATATTATCTTCTGCCGATAACACGATGTCGGTACCATTATAATTCTCCACAATGCGGGGATTCACATTCTTGCCCGTTACATCGGGGCTAGTGTCAACGTGAGCTATAAATCCGATGGTAGGTATCGTGCGGTCGGTATTGGCAGGTAATGTGGCGAAGAGATATCCAAACTCGTCGAGTGTGATGTCTTCAAGCCCCATTTCTTCCAGTTCTACACGAAGCATTCTTGCAAAATTCATTTGCCCAGAAGTGCTAGGAGTTACACCAGCTTCATCGGCTGACTGTGTATCAATGCGCACATAGCGCAAGAATCGATTAACTAAATCTGTCATAACTTCAATTTTGAACTGCTAAGTTACAATTTCTTTGTCAGACGCAAAAATATTGTTTCTATTTTTTTTTGCTGACGAAGAGGGGTTTTCTTTTTTGTGTTGTCGAATTGGATAGTATGGCGTTTTTTAGGCTTCTTCTATATCGTTTTTCGGGATTTTTTGTTTAATTTCGCCGTCAAATCATTTACGAAACTATATAGTAATAGGTATGAAAAAAGTTCTTTTCTTTGCGGCTGCGCTAATGATGCTTGCTGCGTGCAACAATGTGACGAAAAAAAGTGAGGTGGTAGATGCGGTGGCTGAGGCTCCTGTAAAGGATACTGTTGTGTACGAACATGAGTATCTGGTGAAGGTTGGAGATGTGGCTCCTGATTTTACCTTGAAGTATACGGATGGCTCTGATTTTACACTGTCGGAACTGCGTGGTAAAGTTGTTATGTTGCAGTTTACCGCAAGTTGGTGTGGTATCTGTCGTGGTGAGATGCCTCATATCGAGAGTCGCATTTGGCAACCTCATAAGGATAATGCCGACTTTGTATTGGTCGGTGTCGATCGTGAGGAACCGCGCGAAGTGGTAGAGGAGTATACTGCAAAGTTGGGTACTACCTATCCGATGTTGCTCGACGATAAAGGTGATGTGTTTGCTAGCTATGCGGTGCGCAAGTCGGGTATTACACGTAATGTGCTTGTCGATCGCGATGGTCGTATCGTGAAGCTTACCCGTCGTTTTGAGGAGGCTGAGTTTAATGATTTGGTAGCTACTATTGATAGTTTGTTGGCTAAGTGATTTTGTACAAATACAAAACGTTTTATAGGGGTGGTTTTTATACAAAATCACCCCTTAATATTGTGTGCAAATGGGATGTTTATATACCTGTTTTATAGATTGGTAGATCTGTTTTATTGAAGTATATTGTCGGGTTTGTAAGGTTTGGGTGATGATTGTATAATTGTACGTCTTTGGAAAGGTGGATTTTATGCATAAAAGAAGAGAGATTTGTTTTTCAACAAATCTCTCTTCTTTCTGAGCCTCTTGTCGGATTCG
>JAFYMV010000165.1 GCA_017548225.1 Bacteroidaceae bacterium
GAGTGAGCGGGCACATCAATCTCGGGGATGATGTTTACGCCAATCTTGGCTGCATCTTTTTGGAACTGGCGGAACTCATCCTTGCCATAGAATCCGTCTTTGGCTGTAAGCTCGGGGAAGAGTTCGCTCTCCATGCGGAAAGCAGCATAGGTCTTGTTCCAATCGTGACCAAAATAGTGCTTGAATCCATTGTCGTTCAAGTGTACCTGCAAGGTGTTCATCTTGTAATAAGCCATTATCTTACTGTAGGCCTTGAGGTAATCCAATGGAATATACTTGCGACCACAGTCTATCATGAATCCGCGTATGCCATAGTCGGGCCAGTCGCGAACGGTACCTTTGGGCAAGTTGGTTCCCTCATTCTGCTCCAGGATCTGCAACAATGTGCGGGTAGCCCAATAAGCTCCTGTGGGGGTGTTGGCAGCGATGACAACATTGTTGCCAATCTCTATGCTATATCCCTCATCGCCCAATTCTTCATCATTGGTCAGTGTGATGACAATGCCTTCTGCCTTCGCATTGTTGCTGCTCTTGGCTTTGAGTGCCTTGCCAAACATCAAGCCGTAGTCTTCAGCCATAGCCTCTGCGGTTTGCTGCAATGAAGCGTCGGTGTAGAGCACCTTACTCTTGGCATTGATGATTGCCATGCCTTTGGCACCTTGCCATTGGCGCAACTCGGGGATTACAAACGGTTTCTCATTTTGGGCTGTGCCCTCGGTTGTAGGCTCCGCATTGTTGTTCAAACAACTTGAGGCGGTAAGACACAACAACATTGCGCATACATACATTAACTTGTTTTTCATCATGTGTGTAATTTTATTGGTTAATATTTTGATATAATGTGTTGTCTAATATAAGTTCTACGGGTTTGGCGGGTGCGCTTTCAATCATCTCACCCTCGATGTATAGCCTTACAGGGGACTGTTTGCCATTATTGTGTATGGTAATGCTCTTGCGGAATACACCCGGCTGCTTCCCCTTCCCATTATAGGTGACAGAAATCTTCCCTTTACATACCGGCATTATAGGCTCAAGTGTATACTTCGGCACTGTACATCCGCACGAGGCGCTGGCTTGATGTATAATGAGAGGAGCCTTGCCTACATTGGTGAATACGAAATCATGGGTGACGGTTGCCGTGTCTTGAGCAAATACGCCGAAATTGTGGCGCGTCGTCTCAAATTTCATCTCTCCCTTATCCTTTTGCTTCACATCTTCTTGTGCGCGACCCACCAAGGGGGCGGCGAGCAAAAGCAAGAGCATGATACATTGTTTCATATATTGCATGATGGTAGTATATATGTATATATTCCAAGTCGCAAAGATATATATTTTTTCAGACATTTCCATACATCTTTCCTTTTAGTGGGTGAGTTTTTATCCGATGTGAACTCCATGAATACAGCATCCAGGTGTGCAAGCCATTTTTCGCAGGTCCAACTCCCTGCCATCGAACCTGTAAAAAAATCTTATCGCACCTGTGAAAATCGCCGTCAAAAGAGCCACCGCAGCCAGAGTTTTTTGGATAGAATCGAAGTTTGTAGTATATTTGCAGCATAGAATATCCCAAGCAATGAAATTGAGCATCATCGTTCCCGTATACAATGTGGAGCAATATTTAGAATGTTGCATACAGTCTGTCATAGCACAAGGCGTTGACGATTGTGAAATATTGCTCATCAATGACGGCTCTACCGACCGCAGTGGAGCGATATGCGATGATCTCCAGAGTCGATACGACTGTATTCATGTCGTGCATCAGCCAAATGGCGGATTGAGTGTGGCACGCAATAGCGGCCTCGACAAGGCACAAGGCGAGTACATCACCTTCGTCGACTCTGACGATGTGCTGAGTGCGAACACCTTGAAGGAAAACCTGCACTATCTCACCAGCCACCCCGAAGTGGACATCCTAGAATACCCCGTCGAGGTACATGCCGATAGCCCCAAGGTGCATCTGTTAACCTTTGATGAGGAGACGGTAAGAGGCGATATCTTCACCGATTGGATACGCCGAGAAGGGTATAGGCATTGCTATGCCTGGAATAAGATCTACCATTCACACTTGTGGCAATCACTGAGGTTTCCCACAGGCGAATACTATGAGGATGTAGTCGTGATGCCCTGCCTCATCAAGCGATGCCATGTCATGCACTACTCAAGCATCGGATGCTATCGTTACATGATGCATCAGGGCACCATCACCACCAGCTACCAATATGCCAAGCAGCGCCAGTTGTTCGAGAATAAACATCGTATATACTTGGAGATCAAGGATAACCCCATGCTCCAGCACCAAGCCATACAGCTATGGCTTGATTGCCTCAACCTCCTCATCGACATGGGACGATGTCGAGATGTGAACAAAGAGGATTATGATCGTGTCATCAGCGATGTCGATAGGCAACGCCCTCCTTATAAAGTATTGCCGAAGAGCTGGAGCTTGCAGTCACTCAAACTGCTTCCACTCCCCTGGGTCGGACTTCATGCCTACTGCCATTGTTATAGTGCCCTCAAATCCATCCTATGACCTCAGCGGTGAAGACTAATTTTACAAACAGAACCATGTGTAGTTGCAAACCGAATACTCCTCGCAAGATCGACATCTCCATTGTCGTTCCCATTTACAACTCTGAGAGTTGCCTGTCAGCATGCATAGAAAGCATCATCAAGCAGAATTTCGAGAATATCGAGATTCTACTTGTCAACGACGGCAGCACCGACGAGAGCGGAGCCATTTGCGACGCGTATGCCCAGGCAGACCCTAGAATTACCGTCATCCACCAAACAAACAAAGGGCGCATCGTAGCCCGAGAGGAAGGTACAAAGATAGCCCAAGGCGAATGGATCGCCTATGTCGACTCTGACGACACCCTCCCTCACCACGCCATGAGCATCCTATACAGCGCTACGGGAGCGGATGTGGATATCGTCTTAGGAAATGGATACACCCTACAAGGCGAATTCCGAACCGCTATCCCATCAGCCGAATTCAGACATATGGCCGTACGAGGCGATGGATGCATCGGAGTGCCTTGGGGTACCCTATACAGGCGTTCGGCCATCACACACTATCTTTTCGATTTACCTAGGGAGTTCTACATGGGAGAGGACTACATCTTCTGGCTGAGACTCGTATTCTCTAGCGACAAGCCCGTCAACATCGTCTACGAGAGTGTATACAACAAGAGCGACGACACCACCAGCAGCCGCTTCGTATGGACGGCCAGCTATGCGCATCTCATCCATCAGTACCGGAAGGCCGCCATCCCCCAAGATCAGCACCTCCTCTACTTGAACGATATGCTCGACGATGCCATATGCAACCTGATGGCCGTAGCCCAACATCAGCATGGGAGACACTGGAGAAGGAGTTCCTTTTATAAGGAACTCCTGGCCGACATGAAGCAAGCAAACAGACGCTTCACCCTCAGGCAATGTGTCTTCCTATACGCCCCTTCGCTGTATCTGAGAAAATTCCTGACAAGATTCACGAAAGCTTAATATTACCCCATAATACATCCTATGATCACCTTCATCGTCACCACATACAACCTAGAGGACTGGCTGCTACGCCGCTGCTTAGACAGCATTGTAGCGCAGGGTTTCCCTCGCGATCAGTACGAGATCATCGTTGTGGACGATGAGAGCACCGTGCTCCCGCAGCATGTCGTGAATGACTATAAGCAGCAGGCACACATTACCCTTTATGTGCAGCAGCATGCCCGGCAAGGTGCAGCCCGCAACCTAGGCATACGCCATGCCCAAGGCGAATGGATACAGTTTGTCGACGGCGACGACTACCTGTTCCCTGGCACCATGGTGCCAGCAGTGGGCATGGCACAAGAGAGCAACCTAGATCTACTCATGTTCGGCTATCGGGAGGTACACGACACTACCCTCAAGGAGAGCCCATACACCTCCAAGGCAACCGTGCTCCCCATCACCACAGGCGATGAGTATATGCTGCACCACAACCTTTCCGGAAGCTGCTGGATGCAGTTCTTCAGAAAGACGCTTCTCAATCATCCCCAATATGGTGAGCCCTTACGCTTCACTGAGGGCGTCTACATTGAGGATGAGGATTTTACCACTAAACTGGTATGGCGATCACAGCGCATGACCCGTATGAGCACCCCTATATATGCGTACTACCAACGCGTAGGTTCTACGGTACATAGCCGCAGCCTTGAGCACACCGACGAACTTTTCCACAACAGCTTCGGTGCACTGAGCCGCCTGGCACACTTTGAGGCCTCACTGGACACAAAGCCACACGCAGGGGTCACTCGCAAGGTCAGGTTTCTGGCATTGGACATTCTGCGTCGTGCTCTGCGTGAGCACAATGGAGAAGAGCGGTGGCACGAGGCTGCACAACAGCTCCGCACGATGGGCCTATACCCCATACCCGCTGCCCGATATTCATGGAAGTACACCCTCTTCCGTCTATTGGCATCATGTAGCATCGGCCGTTACATACTGAAAGTTGTTGAAACGAACAGATAAATGTATGAGAATACTGCTTTTAGGAGAGTTTAGCAATGTGCATTGGACACTCGCTTGCGCCCTGCGTAAGCTGGGAAATGAAGTCACCGTCGTGTCGAATGGAGACTGGTGGAAGAATTACCCGGCCGACATCCGTCTTGAGCGCAAACAGGGCCGATGGGGCAGCATCGTCTACCTCTACAAAGTGCTACGCCTGCTACCCAAGCTCAGAGGGTATGATGTCGTACAACTTATCAATTCGGTACATTTTATAGAACTCAAGGCCGAGCGTGGTGTGCGTATCTATGACTACCTGCGCAGGCACAATAAGCGCGTGTTTCTTGGCGCTTTTGGTTACGACTATCACTATGTGTACGATAGTGTAGTGCGTCGTACCTTGCGCTATTGCGATTTCTACACCTCTACCCGTGAGGTGCGTCATGAGTGGAATACCGCCCATGAGCATGATTGGCTACATACTTTTATGAAGGATGCAAGCATACACATTGCTGAGACTTGTGATGGTATCATTGGTGGACTCTATGAGTATGATGTTGCTTATCGCCCCTATTTCCCCAATAAAACGACATTTATTCCCTTTCCTATTGAGATCAATGAGGTTGCTGGGGTAGAGTGCGGCGATTGTGCAAGTCGCAAGATACGCTTCTTTATAGGCGTGCAGCGTAGCCGCACGATGCTGAAAGGTACCGACATCATGCTGCGAGCTCTTGAACGCACCGTAGCCGACTATCCTGATCGGGCCGAAATGGTAAAGGCGGAATCGGTGCCTTTTGCAGAGTATAAAGAGATGATGTGTAGTAGCGATGTGCTGCTTGATCAGATTTACTCATACACCCCTGCGATGAATGCCTTGCAGGCGATGAGTCAAGGACTTGTCGTTGTGGGTGGCGGCGAAGAGGAACATTATGAATTAATGGGTGAAAAGGAACTCCGTCCTATTGTTAATGTGCAACCTGAAGAGGAGGATGTTTATCGTCAGCTTGAACAATTGGTGCTTCATCCTGAACGCATACCACAACTTAAACGCGATGGTATAGAATATGTGCGTCGTCATCACGATAGTATTAAGGTTGCACAGCAATATTTGGAGTTTTGGAATAGAAAAATTTAAGAATTATAATTGACCGGAAATGAAAAGGAATAAGGCTTTTATCATTGGAGGAGTGTTGGTGTTGCTACTGGTCATTGCTGCGATTGTAGGTTATATGGTGTATGCTGC
>JAFYMV010000022.1 GCA_017548225.1 Bacteroidaceae bacterium
TATAATTCGCCACCACCAATGATATAGAGATCTTCAGTATAATCGCACTGCATGAGCGCCTCATCAAGACTGCGATAACACTCTGCATTCTCGTAGTGCAATCCTTCTTGACGGCTAAGCACGATGTTGCGACGATTAGGTAAAGCACCCTTGGGGAGCGACTCAAAGGTCTTGCGCCCCATAATAATGGTATGCCCCGTGGTAAGCGCCTTGAAGCGCTTCAGGTCGTTGGGCAAACGATAGAGAAGTTCGTTGTTAAGTCCGATAGCACCATTCTGCGCCACCGCCACGACGATGGAAACATTGTCAAGAGGTATCATACGGCTACTACTCCTTTGATATGTGGGTGTGGATCATAGTCAACGAGTTCAAAGTCTTCGAACTTGAAGTCGAAGATATCTTTCACATCGGGATTTATCTTCATCTTGGGCAGAGGGCGAGGCTCACGAGTGAGCTGCAGCTTCACTTGCTCGAGGTGATTGCTATAGATATGGGTATCGCCAAGAGTATGTACAAACTCGCCGGGTTTGAGACCTGTCACCTGTGCCACCATCATAAGCAGCAGAGCGTATGAAGCGATATTGAAGGGAACGCCCAAGAAAGTGTCTGCACTGCGCTGATAGAGCTGCAAGCTGAGCTTACCGTCGGCAACATAGAATTGGAAGAATGCATGGCAAGGGGGCAAGTTCATATTATCAAGATCGCCCACATTCCATGCCGACACAATGATGCGGCGACTGTCGGGGTTGTTCTTAATGGTCTCAATAGCCTCCTTAATCTGATCGATATGACCTCCCTTATAGTCGGGCCATGAACGCCACTGATAGCCGTAGATATGACCGAGGTCACCATCCTCATCAGCCCACTCGTTCCAAATGCGTACACCATTGTCTTGCAAATACTTCACATTAGTATCTCCAGCCAAGAACCACAGCAGTTCGTGAATGATAGATTTCAGGTGCAACTTCTTGGTAGTGAGGCAAGGGAAGCCATCTTCGAGATTGAAGCGCATCTGGTGACCAAACACGCTAATGGTGCCCGTACCTGTGCGGTCGCTCTTCTCCACTCCCTCTGTGAGGATACGATTGA
Source organism: Bacteroidaceae bacterium (assembly GCA_017548225.1). Lineage (GTDB taxonomy): Bacteria > Bacteroidota > Bacteroidia > Bacteroidales > Bacteroidaceae > UBA1189. The sequence continues at coordinate 1,090 of JAFYMV010000022.1, forward strand.
GCAGGTCTAAATATTGTTTCATCGTCAGACTATATTTGATTATGTCCACAAAGGTACATAATCCAAACGGAAAGCGCAAATCGCACCTTCAAAATTTATACAACGCCCCTTCTTCTTACTTATAAAGGACCATTGTAAAGACACCTATCTATTTCGGGAACATAAGTGTTCAGAATACATACTGCACACCTACTTGATAGCCTATGTACAGACGCTGTACGCCATCGGCTGATTGCTTATCCCAAAGTTCGTATCCTGGCACAAAGTCTAAATTCGTGTCAGACATAAGATAGTTTACACTCGCTCCGCCAAAGAGATTGCAGTGTTCCCACAAGGTGATAGAGGGAGCAAGCAGGTAACCAAAGTTGACTGACGAAGTATTTATAGGAGATGTTGCCTTCACCTCATTGTTCACTTGCAACCACTCACATACGGGGATATGCACACCGTAACCCGCTTCTGCCACGATTTTTTCTATTGTCTGCTGATTGCATCCCACGCCTATGATGCCATAGGTATATCTGCCACCCGAGCGGAACGAAACTAACGCATTGCCCATCACATCGTAGGTGAGTGCCACGCCCATACTACCATTCTTCACAATGTTGATCAAGCCGATAGGACAGTTGCTCTCCTCTGCGACATTGAGTATTGAAGCAAATTGAACGCCCTTTACCCTCTTTGCAACATTGACTAACCCCGCAAACCGTAGGCCGTATACATCTTTGGCAACATTGACTAACCCCGCAAACTGTAGGCCGTATACATCTTTGGCAACATTGGTCAATCCCGAGAATTGCAAGCCGTAGACATCCTGTGAAATATTAACCAATCCCGCAAGTTGCACACCCTTCATTTCCTCGGCGATGTTGGCCAATCCTGCAAGCTGCATTCCTTCAAAGCCATCTCCTGCGACATTGCCTAGTCCACCCATCATCAGTCCTTTTGAATCTTCAGCATTGTAGCTCCATAATCCACCCATCTGCATGCCATAGTATGAGCCCAAAACCGTATTGCCCAGTCCTGCAATGGCAACACCTCTCCCCATACTGCCTATATGATTATATAGTCCACCTATCTGCACTCCAAAGGCCTTTTCCCTCACGATATTGGAGAGACCGCCCAATGCCATGCTTCTTTGGTTCGTCGATATGTTTACTAGATTAATAGCGGGAATCAGTTCGACAACATCCTTGCTCTCCTGTTTCTGTATATCCAAGTTGTCCTCGTGCTCTTTGGCCGAAAGGGATAGTGCAGCGATAAATATCAGCCCTACACTTGTCATGAATCGATTAAAAACGATGTGGTTATTTCCCATTTTTCTGCCATGTTTTTGTTTGTACATCCATAACACACTCGATGACGACTGTCAGATATGGTTATGTAGTGCAAAGTTACAACTTTTTCCTATACCAAGTTCTGTTCAGTAAAGAAAAGTTAATTTCAAGCCCACTTTCGTTTGTTGGGATTTGTGTTTTCGCTTGTCTTACACTACCTTTGCACCCTATTTGATTGATAATACGCATCTATGATTGACAAGAACGAACTTATTTTCGGCACCCGTGCCGTCATCGAAGCCATCGAGGCTGGCAAGGATATAGACAAGATACTCATCAAGCGTGGCTTGCAGAACGAGTTGTCGCGCGAACTTTTTGACGCTCTCAAGGGGCAACTCATCCCCGTACAGCGTGTACCTATAGAAAAGCTCAATCGCCTCACCACAAAGAACCACCAGGGTGTCATCGCCTTCACTTCGGCAGTAACCTACCAGCGTGTCGAGGACCTCGTGCCCATGCTCTATGAGGAGGGCAAGAACCCGCTCTTCGTAATGCTCGATGGAGTGACCGATGTACGCAACTTTGGAGCCATCGCCCGCACTTGTGAATGTGCTGGCGTAGATGCTATCATCATTCCCACACACGACAGTGTAAGTGTCAATGCCGATGCCATGAAGACTTCGGCCGGTGCCCTGCACACCTTGCCCGTATGCCGTGAACCCAATCTCGGCAATGCCATCAAGTTCCTCAAGAACTGTGGTTTCCGCGTAGTGGCCGCTACCGAAAAAGCAAAATACACCTATACGAAGGCCAATCTCACTGATCCCGTATGTATCGTGATGGGTGCCGAAGACAAGGGTATCCCTGCCGAGCACCTCGCATTGTGCGATGAGTGGATATCAATCCCGCAGTTCGGGCACATACAGTCGCTTAATGTATCTGTCGCGGCCGGGGTGCTCATCTATGAGGCTGTGCGTCAACGTGGGGAGTGATTAATGAAGACGAAAGCATAAAAGAAGCGGTGACCGAGGTCATCGCTTCTTTTATGCTCATAATTCACAGTTCGCCGCTCATAGCTCACGGCTTAAATAAATATATACTTCAACACAAACAACACAGCTAAGAAACACATCGCCGGGGTGACTCTCTTATACTTGCCGCAGGTTAAATTCATAGCTACATAAAATATCATACCCGTGAGGATACCATCTGATACGGAGTAAGCCAAGGGCATCATGATGATACACACGAAGGCGGGAATTGACTCCGTGAAGTTGATAAAGTCAATCTTGGTGACAGGCTCAACCATGAGCAAGCCCACAAGGATGAGTATGGGGGCAGTAGCTGCCGAAGGGATTGAAAGGAACAAGGGCGAAAGGAATAGAGTTACCGCAAAGCAACAAGCGATTACCAGTGCAGTGAGTCCTGAGCGACCACCTTGAGCCACACCAGCCGCACTCTCTACATAGGTCGTAGTAGTAGAGGTTCCAAGCATAGCGCCTACTGTAGTTGCGATAGCATCGGCCATGAAAGCCTGCTTCAAGCGAGGAATATCACCCGTTTTCTTGTCCATCATATTTGCCTTGGTGCATACACCAATGAGCGTGCCCATCGTATCGAAGAGGTCGATAAAAAGGAAAGTGAACACCACCACAAACATATCGAGCGACCATACGTCTTTCCACTCAAACTTACAGAATATAGGAGCAATAGACGCGGGCGCTGAGACTACTCCTTGAAACTCTGTGATGCCCATGGGAATACCGATGAGTGTCGTTGAGAGGATACCGATAAGCATAGCCCCACGTACGTTCCTGACATAGAGCGCACCTGTGATCACGAGGCCGATGATGGCCAGCAAGGCCGGACCCTTGGTGATCTCGCCAAGTGTCACGAGGGTGGCATCACTATTGATGATGATGCCTGCGTTCTGCATACCGATGAAAGCGATGAACAGACCTATACCTGCACCAATGGCATTGCGCAGACTTCGCGGGATGGCATGCACGATGGCCTCACGGATGTTGCTGATGGTCATGATGATAAACAAGACACCCTCAATAAATATAGCAGTGAGCGCAAATTGCCATGAGTATCCCATGCTCAAGCACACCGTGTATACAAAGAAGGCATTTAAGCCCATACCCGGAGCCAAACCGAAGGGAAGCTTACCAATGAAAGCCATAGCCAAGCAACCTACGATAGCAGCCAAGGCAGTGGCAGTAAATACAGCCCCTGAGGGCATACCGGGAAGGTTGCTAAATATGACAGGATTAACGGCCAAGATGTACGACATGGTGAGGAAAGTGGTGATACCCGCCAAGATTTCTGTACGTACGGTAGTAGTTTTCGGGTCGAAACCGAAAAGCTTTGTCAATTTACTCATTGAAGTTATGATTTATGATTTATGAAAAAAAATTCAATTCTCAATTGTCAATTTTCAATTTAAAACGTCCACTTGGCACCAAGGGCGGGCATTACGCGGAAACCTTTATCAACGAAGTTGTTTGAGAGTTCCACCTCACCACCCACAGCGAGGTTAATCTTATCCCAGCCATTGATCTTATTAAGGTTAACCCACAATTGGGGCTCGCTTATGAAGATGAAGTCTGTACCCTGCCAAATGCGAGCCTCGCGCCAGATATCCGCAAAACCACTGAATGAGCACCAGCCGTCAGCAAAGCTGATACCCCATACACCTGTGAGCTGGAAATTGTGGGGTTGCTTCTTGAGATTGAGACCTACAGTGCCAGGGATAGCCTTGTACGAAGCAGTCACCGACCAAGTTTTAGAGAAGTCTTCCGAATGGCCAGAATAGGTAAGACCCAAGAGCCATGAGTTGTTGAACGAACCAACAGCAGTGTTAAGACCACCATTAAACTCTGCATGCACCGACAGCCAGTTCCATTCAGAATCCTGCCAGAAGCAGAACTCGCGTGCAATCTCGGTATAAGCGCCTACTGCCTTGGGAGAATAATCCATATCCACAAAGAAGAAGGTGCTACCCCAAGCGTCGGGAGTGAACTTCTCAAGAGTGGTCGTAATGCACTCACGATTGGTGTCATAAAGAACTTGGATGTTTTGAGCCTTTGAGGCTACGGGGAGGCACAGCATCGCTGCGATGAGCGCCATGAGACGAGCAGTCTTTTTCATGTTCGTGTTTGTTTTGTTGTTAAACAATGAATAATAGAAAGCACAAAATTAGTGCAAGGCGAGCGAAAAAGCAAGTTTACTTGCATTTTTCCGAGCCGCAGCCTAATTTCAAGCTATGCAAAGCATAGATTAAAGGTACTGCAAACCGAGAGAAAATGCAAGTTTCAACGAGCGAAGGTAGTGGAAAAGTATTACTTTTCTATTATCGAGCGAGGCAGAGATTCAACACAAAGTTAAGTTTATTTGCGATTTTCCGAGGTGCCGCGTACCTTCAAGCTATGCAGAGCATAGATTAAAGTTAGTGCAAGGCGAGCGAAATGCCAAATCTCA
>JAFYMV010000166.1 GCA_017548225.1 Bacteroidaceae bacterium
ATCACCAGTCATTTGCGTCTAGGTCAATTGCCTTGGCAAGTCGAGAAAGCCATCAGCATTGCCCCAGAGGGCGAGATGCGTGATATGCTATTGCTTTCATTATTAACTAATTACGCCTACGCCTTGCCCGCCATGCGTATGTATCACGGCTTCCCACACCATGTCTATGGCCCTGAGCTAATGACCATGGTGCTCGCCCCTGCCGCCTCGGGCAAAGGTATCATGAACTACGCCAAACAACTGCTGAAAGGCATTGAGAATGAGCATGGTGAGTTTATCTTCCTGCCCGCCAACACTTCCTCTGCTGCTCTCATGAGCTACCTGCAAATGCTCAAAGGACGAGGTATCATGATGGCGACGGAGATTGATACCCTGAGTAAAGCTCTTGGCAGCACGACAGGCGGTTTCTCGGATGTGCTTCGCTGTATGTTTGAGCACGAGACGATCAGCAAGCTTCGCAAGAATCAAGAAGAGCTCATCGAGATTCCTGACCCACACTTTGCTGTCTTGATCTCGGGTACTTACAACCAACTTAAGCCTCTGATTAAGAGCCGCGAGAATGGTTTGATGAGCCGTTTTGCTTGTTATGTGGTCAAGCAGACACAAGACTTTGATGACCGTGTTTGGTTAGATGAAGCGGATGACGCTGTTCCTCAAGAAGTCGCCTTGTATGAGCAGTTGGGTCACGAGCTGAGTCAGCGTTATGCTTGGATGTGCAAGGCGAAACACAACTGCTACTTCTACCTCACGGACGCCCAACGCAAAACCATCACCCGTATGTTCCGAGCCATGTATGAGACCCAGCGTCATGCTTTTGGCAATGAGTTTGATTCTATCTTGAAGCGTATGCCGGTGATTATGAAACGCATAGGTATGATTCTTACGGGCCTCAGAATGGATACCTCTAAACCGCTGCCCGAGCGCATGGTCTGTTCGGAGGATGACTTTGATACGATGCTCTTGATTGGTCATAAACTGTTGATGCATTCCGCGATGATGTTCCAGATGTTGCCTGAGAATAAGGATGCTGCTCCTGGCGAAATTGGTCATACGCTGATCCAAAAACAATTCTTCGAGATGCTTCCTGCGGACTTTACCAAGCAAGACGCCGTGAAGCAAGCAGAAGTCCTTGGAATTGCAGAACGAACGATGGAGAGATGGTTATTGAAACTAGTTCAATCTACTGATATAGAACGAATTGGACAAGGAATATACAAAAAAGTGACGTTAAAAAATGCAAGTGCGTAAAGTGGCGCTTTTGGCGGATGTGGCGGAAACACTTCCGCCATTTCCGCCACTTCCGCCACACTATATTTTAAGGGAATCATATACGAGTTGACACTATAACATAAAACAACAAGATTTTTTTATCAACAACTCAAACAACATAAACCAACAATATTCCGCTCGAATCAACTCCCTCAAGCGGCAAGGATAACAATACATGGTGTTAATAAGTATATAAAACCCATATTTTGATGGAAATTCCGGAATGAACGGAGTGACCGGAGAAAGGATAAAAGAAAAAGTGGCACTAGTTATACTGGTCATTCTAGCAGATGTATGGTATAAGGATGTGCTCTGAATCATATAGTAATCACATGCTAATCACATAGTAATCTCATAGTACAAACAAAGATTTTATAATATGGCAGAAGTAACATTTATCGCCCCTGTAGCAAAAATAGAGGGCAAATTGAACAAAAAAGACAAGACCGTTTTTCGCAAAAAAGTAGCACGCGATGACCAAGGAAGGGTTATTGCAGAAATGAAACAAGAAGTGTATGTCGTGCAGCACCCACGTGACTGGAAAAAGAAGCCCGCAAAGGGTGCTGAAAAACTGAAACTAGATCGCTGGAAGGAAGCGTGTGCGAAGACCAAGCAGATTTTGGATAATCCAGAGCAACGAGCTTTCTGGGAACAGCGATGGCAAGCGCAATTGAAGAAAGCTGAGACAGATGCGCCGATTGACCGACGCACAGGCAAATGCAAGATTTACATCAAGTTTGACTGCTATGTTCGAGCGAAAGTGTGGCGTGAGTGTAGGGTGTAGAGTGTAGGGTGTAGAGTGTAGAGTGTAGGGTGTAGAGTGTAGGGTGTAGAGTGTAGGGTGTAGAGTGTAGGGTGTAGAGTGTAAAGGTGGTGATTTGCAGCTCTGCTGCTGTTCCTCGCCTATCACCTATCACCTATCACCTATAGCCTATTAGCCTATAGCCTATCTAAAATGCTTCGAGAAACTATCGTACTTCACATCGGAGGCGCAGACCTTATTGACTGCATCAATGAAGTGGGTCAATGGGCGTAGTTCGCTCTTGAGTGTACCGTCCTGTTGCAGTTGTCTGACTGTCAGTGCCAGAGCTGCGGCAGGGCGTTCTTGTTTGACTGCTGCTTTGAGTTTGCGGCTAGCCGCTTGCTGGATATAGTCGGGCGTATCGGGGCACCAATACTGCTTGAGCGACAGGCTTCGTCCTTTGCTTCTCGACTGCGAGTGGTCGGCGAGATACTGCTGACACTCAGTGAGATAGTGCTCGTATGCTTTGCGCTGTTTGTCGCTTAAATAGGGAGAAAGTATCTCTAGGGCGTGTATCACTTCTTCGCTAACTTGTTGGCGAAGCGATGCTAGGAAGGTGCGCAGTTGTGGGGTAGAGGATTGGTAATGCTTTTGGCTATGTACTTCCCATTTGCGCTTCTCTTCCTCCAGATAATTAGCATAGAGAGCATAGACATTGGGTATATCAAACTGAATGTGGGCAATGTGAATGGCAGGGGGTGATTGTAGCCAATTCCTCATCATATCTACCCATTTCAATGGATCATCAAGCACTTGTGCCTCTAGCATTGAGTCAATCGTGGTGCAGGCAGCGTAGGTAAGGAGTTGGGCAGGGAAACCATGAATGAGAGTGGTTAGGTCTGGTTCGCTGTCTTTGGGGAAGATGGCAAGGGAGTCGTCGTACTTATATAGGTGGTTATCACGATCGAGATAGATGGCCATGTCGGTGGTGAGTTTGTCGGTGTCGGAGTCTGGGGTGAGGACTTTGCGGGCACAGTCAAGCAGGTAGTAAACACCTTCGCTCAATAGGTATTCTTTCTCGGGATGGGCTTGTATGAATGGTGTTTTATATGCCTCTATCCACCATCGTATTTCTTGTATGAGTGCCTCTCGGGCATCCATGCGAGCATATTGTTGCTGATGATAGTCGTGTATATCGGCTTCCATGCAACGATAGTCCCAATCCTGCCCTTGCAGGAGCAGAAAGGCAAGAAAACCTGAGATGGTAACTTCTTCGTTTTGAGGAGTGTAGGTGAATGCTTTAGCCATGGCGAATGTGTTTATACTGCAAAGGTACTACAAAAAATGCACATACGCAAGGTGTTTTAAGATTTTTCTTGCATATGTCAAAAAAAAGTTATACCTTTGTAGGCAGAATGTTCTAAATTTGGCGTTCGGGCGTATATATACTATGGAGTGCATTGAATAATTTCCAACCAGAAAGAATTGGCACTATAGCGCAATGGAATCAAATTACTTTAGGTGAAGATTGGCGTTATCACGTCCCTGCCACCGTCGTCCATTGCACCGATGGTGATGTGAAGATATAAAGGATGCAGCTTGCGGCTATATATTAATCAAAAAGTTAAAATCGCTAACCCATAGAAAAAC
>JAFYMV010000167.1 GCA_017548225.1 Bacteroidaceae bacterium
GGTGATGTAGGGTGTGCCGTTGGCCCAGGTGGCACGCACCTCGATGCGGGCGTTGTCGCACCCTTCGAGCGACTGTGCCGCATTGCGCACCAGGTTGATGAGCGTGAGCATCAGCAGGTTGGGGTCGGCGTAGAGGCGCATCTCGGTAGGGGCATTCAGTTCGAGCACGCAGCTTCCCGTCTCGTTGCGTAGCAGACGTCCCAGCTTGGCAAACAACTCCTTGATGGGAATGTCACTACGCACAGGTTCGGGCACATTGGTCAGCTGATGGTATGAGGCGAGGAAGGTGTTGATACCCTCGGCCTGCTCATTGATGATGGTGAGGCATTCGTGTGTACGCTCCTTGTCATACACGTCGGGATGCTTCAACACATCGTCGGTGAGCGATACGATGGGGGCCACGGTGTTGCGCAGCTCGTGTGTCATCACGCGCAACATGCGGTCATAGTATTTCTTGCGCCACTCCAGTTCGTGCACCTCGGACCAGTAGAGTTGCAGTATCTCGTTCATGTCGTTGCAAGCCTGCCCCAGCAACGGGTCTTTCGATGTGGGAAAGCGCATCATCAGATCGCGTCCACGCAGCGCACGCAAGAAGTGGCTCACCAGCCGCAAGGGATAGCGCAGCGTACGCCACAGCCATGCCACAGCCACTATCATGAGCAGCGCTGCCGATATCGCCAAGCGGTGATTATCTGTATAGATGAGGTGTAGCACCAGTGTGTAGGCGAGCAGCACGCACACGAGTGCCGCCACGAGGCGCAGCGTATAGTGTCGTTTAATAGATGCCATATTTCTTCAGTTTGTTGTATAGGGTCTGTCGGCTCACACCCAAGCGCTGCGCCACAGAAGTCAGGTTGTGGTCCGAGTCATCCCATGCTGTGCGTATGAACTGTAGTTCCATCTCTTCCAGTGTCAGTGTCGAGCGTTTGCTGTCCTTCTCGGCTGGCACTATCACCTCATCCGTCCACACCTTGTGCGATGATAGCAGTATGGTGCGTTCGATGGTCTCCTCCAATCGCCCGAACTCGCCGTCGCAAGCCATCGCCAGCAACAGTGCCATCGCCTCATCGGTCACCTCGGGCTCGGGGCGGAAGTAGTTCGACGAGTAACGCTTCACGAGTGAGCGTATGTACGAGCGCGCCACACCCATGTCGTCGGCAGCCTGTGCAGCCGTGCGGCGTGCCATCGCTTCGCGTCGTTTCTCTATGGCAGAGGTAAGCGACTGTATCAAGCGTTCGTTGTTCCATGGTTTCTGTACGAAGTCGTCGGCTCCTTGCTTGAGTGAGTCTACCGCCAGTGGCACATCGCCAAAGGCCGTGATAAGCACCACTGCAGGCGGACACTCCAGTGCGCTGCGCTGCTTGATGCGTTCAAGCCAGAAGAGTCCGTCCTTGCCGTCGAGCTTGCCTGCTCCGAAGTTCATGTCGAGCAATACGGCATCCACATCGCCAGCAGCGATGAGTGCCGGTATCAGTTGTGGGTCCTCCACGGTCACCACCTTGGCAAACGCTCCCTTGAGCACCATACTCATTGCTTTCAGCACGGCAGCGTTGTCATCGATTACTATTACCTTTGCGTCAATCATACTTCAACAAAGGTACTCCGATTTCATATAAAATCACAGAAAACGGATGAAAAACACCTTTTACCGGCCAAAAGTGTCAAAAAATTAGACAATTTTCGGTCGAAATAGTAATTTTAGCAAAATTTTTGGGGTGAATGCTTGCGCCGGTTTCTAACTTCGCAGCAGCAAAAAGCGAAGTATGAACCAACAAAAAGAATAACGATTATGAAAGAGTTTTTTAAGAATCTGCACCGCTACAAGGTATCGTCTGTGCTCAACATCTTGGGCTTGAGCATCGCCTTTGCGGCAGCCTACGCCATCTTGGTGCAAGTAAACTATGACCTTGGATTTAACCGCTCGCTCAAGGATGCAGAGAGGGTGTTCCGTGTAGAAACTGCAACATTTTCTGAGATGTATAGAGGTGAAATGTCAGATAATATCTGTGACCCTTTAGGCCAAAGTTTTGGTGAAGACACTACGATGGTCGAAGTCTTTGGGCGCATGCGTTTTGGTACCTCACCCATTAATCTGAAACTGCAACTCAATGGCGAGGAGCACACCGTAGAGGTTATGGAGAGTTGGGGTACTGCGGGTGCTCCTGAGGCTGTGGGCTTCAATCTCATTGGCGGTGGTTTCAATCGCCTTAGTACTCCTAATAGTATATTGATGAGCGAATCCCTAGCAGAGAATTATGACCTTGAATTGGATGATGTGGTGCAAGACATCAAGGGCCGCTCACTTACTATTGTTGGCATCTTTGAAGACTTCCCTAAAAACTGTGACCTTCATGGCCTACAAATGTACATAAGCATCTCTCAGGACGAATTGGATAGGCCTAATAACTGGAATTATGCCTATTTCTACAAACTGAAAGAGGCGTGGATGAAGGATGCATTTCTGGAGAGTCTTTACCCAAAGTTGTATGATTTGAATCAAATGATGGATAAAATGTACTATGAGTATATTGGCAAGGAGTATCCCGACACAATGACATTGGCAAAGTTTCGCTCTACTCCTAGCAGTCGCATGCAATTGACTTCGCTTAAAGACATCCATTTCGCCAAGGTAGAAACAAGCGGTCGTAACAAGACTGCTGATGCCACCACTACCTATACATTATTGGCAATCGGTATAGTAATCCTTCTCATAGCCTTCGTCAACTTCATCAATTTCTTTATGGCGATGGTCCCTCGCCGCATTCGCCGAGTGAATACAGAGAAAATCTATGGCTGCACTGCCAGTCGTCTGCGCTTAGGTTTTGTGGGCGAGGCTGTAGGATTGGTATTACTCGGTCTGTTGCTGGCGACTTATATCATCTTCATGATTGCTCCCGAAGTGAGTGCTAGTAGCTTTATTTCTACCTCCATCGCTTTAGAGGAGAACTGGGATATGGTGTTAATGATGCTTGGCCTAGGTGTAGTACTTGCCGTCATTGCCAGCATTTACCCTGCTTACTACATCACTTCTGTGCCGCCGGCATTCGCCATCAAGGGATCGTTTGGTAATACACAAAAAGGTCGTCGTTTGCGCTCAGTGCTGCTCAGCCTGCAGTTTTTCATTACACTCACGCTCATTACTTGCACGCTTTTCATCAAACTGCAGCATTCCTACTTGATGAATTATGATACGGGATTCGATAAGGAACAATTGCTGTCTGTTGAACTGGATAGAAGAACCAGGCATTTGACGGATGATGCCAATCGTCCCACATTTGTCTCCCTTCTAGAAGAGAATCCAATGATAAAGGATATCACCTTTTCTACAAGCCGTATGGTCGCTGAAGAGAGAACCACCTGGTCGCGTCCTGTTTTTGGGGAAGAGGATTCTGACCGCACTGTTAAAATGGATATACAAATAGTGACGCCAAACTTCCTCGAAGTAATGGGCATTGAGATTACCGAAGGGCGCAACTTCGAACCTCGCGATATGCAGAATCCACGCGGAGCTATCATTTACACAGAAGCTGCACGCCATATGTATAATCTCACCTTTGACACTCGCATAGGATGGAATACCAAAGAGCCTAGTGAAGTCGTCGGTTTCTGCGAAGATGTCAAGATGCAGCCACTTCAATACGCAACAGAACCCACCGCCTTTTATGTCATGGGACGAGATTTTTATTATTCCCAGCTCTACATTCGCACCACCGAGGGAATAGACTTCGAGGCGGTGAAAGCATATATCGAGGAGTGCATATTGAAGCTTGCGCCCAAGGCAAAGCCCGAGGATATCAAGGTGGAGTTCTTTGACGAGCAGCTGGGCCGCGAGTATGAGAAGGAGAAGGAGCTCACACGCCTCGTCACCGTGTTCTCTCTCATCTCCATCCTCATCGCCTTGATGGGAGTCTTCGGCCTTGTGTTCTTCGAGACGCAGTATCGCCGTCGCGAGATTGCTGTGCGCCGCGTGCATGGAGCCAAGATTGGTCAGATACTGCAGATGTTCGTAGGACAATACGCCAAGATGGTGCTTGTGGCCTTCCTCTTTGCTGTGCCCGTGAGCTACCTCATCATACAGCGCTGGCTACAGGGCTATGCCTACCACATACCGCTCTACTGGTGGGTGTTCGCTCTTGCCCTCCTCATCGTGCTGGCTGTGACAAGTGCTATCGTGCTGGCCCGCTCATGGCGTGCTGCGAAGGAGAATCCCGTGGAGGCGTTGTATAAGGAATAGGGGTCTCTCCCCCCCGCTCTCCCCCAAGGGGAGGGGGCCTGCAAGCAGCACGGGGAACAAAAATAAGGAAAAGAAAATAACTTAAGAAATAAAAGCATTATGAAGGCAAGAAACATTATCTGTATGGCATTGACATTGCTCGTGAGTGTGACGGCAATGGCGAGCAACTGGCGTATGAGAGCAGCCAAAGACAGGGAAATGAAAACCTGCATCATTGAGCTGCACGATGCCGAGGCATTCAGCCTGATAGACCTGAGTGTGGCTGGCGACCTGGAGTATACCCAAAGCTGCAACGGACAGAGTGGCGTGACGCTCATCGTCAGCGAGGACCTCGCCGACAAGGCGGAGGCTACCATTCGTCACGGTCGACTGGTGGTAGCCTACAAGCGCGGCACGAGACATCACTTCACCGCCAACTCGCAACTCAAGGTCATCGCTCACAGCCCTGCGCTCTCCATCGTCAGCGTCAATGGCAGCGGCGATGTGATGCTCCGAGGTCCCATCCGCACCGAGTCGCTCATGCTCCATGTTAACGGCAGTGGCGATATCGAAGCACACGACCTCACCAGCCATCGCGTCAGCGTGAACATCAACGGTAGCGGCGATGTACATCTCGCAGGCAAGGCTCGCGAGGCAAGCTTCGACATCAATGGCAGTGGCGATATTGACACCTATCAGCTGCACTGTCTGCATGTCAACGCTACGATTAACGGCAGTGGCGACATCGACTGCTATGCCTCCGAGTCCATCAATGCCAGCATCAACGGTAGCGGCGATGTGGACTGCAGCGGTCACCCCAAGATACAGCGGTACGACAGAAGGTAACAGGGCGTTAAAGATATATAAATCTTCATCCGAAAGAAACTGTCTTAATGTATAATTCAATAAAAAAAGATATATTTGCAAAAACTTTAATAAAACAGTTATGAAGAAAATCATCAACATGTTGGTGGCATTGACCGCTATCTTCTCTTTGGCCTCTTGCGATAGCGATAACTTTCTCTTTAACGATATAACCCTGTCGCACCTGACTATTGAGTGCATAGTCGACGAGGCAACTGTATCCACATTGACGGGCAACGAGTATATCCAACATACCTATATCTGCAGTGGCTTCATAGAGGACTATACGGGAGAATGCCGCATCGAGATATGGGGCAATGAGGACGACCAGATATTCGATGACTGCAAGATAAAGGCTGCGGGCGACAACACATCCTTTGCGTTTAGCTTCACCACTAAGGATGAGTATCTCGATCGCCCCAGTTGGAACTTCATCGTCAAGGTCTGCAAAAACGATGGAAATGTTCTCTATCGGACGATGATTGCAGCAACGCACCCCGACAAATGATAAATACGAATATATAAAGATACACGCGTGAAATCCTTTGGTTTTCACGCGTGTATCTTTCTGCACCTATCGTATCTTTTCTGCAACATGTATAAGTTCAACGATTATTCGGTTATTTTTCAATCATCTTACATGCGGATTTTTTTTATTTGAATATGTTGTGGTAGGAATTGATGCCTTCAGCAGCAAAAAGTGTCAAAAAATTAGACAATTTTCGTCGAAAAAAGCATTTTGTGTAATTTTCTTGGTGATGGGGCTTGGCGGGTATTCTAACTTTGTTTGCGTAAAACGAACAAAACAGAATACAGATATGAACAAGCTAAGTAAACGAATCCTAATCGCTGCCGTGGCGATGCTGCCCTTCGGGATGTGGGCACAGGGCGAGCGGCGCACGCTGACGCTGGCCGAGGTAATCGAGATGGCACAGACCGAGTCGCCCGATGCTGTATCGGCACGCAACACCTACAAGTCGGCCTACTGGACCTACCGTAACTACCGCGCCAACAACCTCCCAGAGCTGTCATTGGAGAGCAACCCCTACCTGAACCGCACGACGGACTATGTGACTTCTGCCGACGGCTCGGTGTCGTATGTAAGACAAAACAATGTGAAGACGGACCTCTCGCTCAATGTGACGCAGAACATGTGGTTCACGGGCGGTACCTTCCAACTGAGCAGCACGGCACGCCGTCTCGACCTCCTGGGCACGAAGAA
>JAFYMV010000168.1 GCA_017548225.1 Bacteroidaceae bacterium
ATGAGTCAGAATACATAAATAAATTTGGTGTTTCTCTTACCTTGCACTAAATTTGCGCCAAAAATCGTGAAAGCGCTTTGATATTATGCAAAAGAATCTAGTAATTGTTGAGTCACCGGCTAAAGCCAAAACGATAGAGAAATTTCTTGGTAGAGACTACAAAGTGATGTCAAGCTTCGGGCACATACGCGACCTGAAGAAGAAGGATTTCAGCATCGACACGGATACATTCATCCCTACCTACGAAATCCCTACCGACAAGAAAAGAGTAGTGGAAGAACTGCGCAAAGCTTCGGAACAGGCCGAAATGGTGTGGCTCGCATCCGATGAAGACCGCGAGGGAGAAGCCATCAGTTGGCACTTGTATGAGGTATTGGGACTGACACCCGAGAAGACAAAGCGCATCGTATTCCACGAAATCACAAAGGATGCCATTACCCATGCGATACAGACTCCACGAGAGATAGATATCAACCTTGTCAACGCACAGCAGGCCCGACGCGTGCTCGACCGCATCGTGGGCTTCAAGCTGTCGCCCGTACTGTGGAAGAAGGTGAAGCCGTCGCTCTCTGCCGGACGCGTGCAGTCAGTAGCCGTAAGACTCATCGTAGAGCGTGAGCGCGAAATCGCATCCTTCCAGAGCGAGGCTTCATACCGTGTAGTGGCTGTCTTCATGGTACCCGACACCGAAGGGAATATGGTGGAGCTGAAGGCTGAGTTGAGCACTCGATTCAAAGAAAAGGCTGAAGCGGAAGCGTTCTTGCAGTCATGCAAAGATGCTTCGTTCACCATCGAGGAGGTGCAGACCGAGCCCTTCAAGAAATCGCCCGCCGCACCCTTCACCACCTCAACACTACAGCAGGAGGCTGCCCGCAAATTGGGTTTCTCGGTATCGCAGACGATGACTCTCGCACAGCGACTCTACGAATCGGGACAAATCACCTACATGCGTACCGACTCTACCAACCTCTCATCACTTTGTCTCGGCGCCAGCAAGAAGGTGATCACCGAGCACATGGGAACAGAGTACCACAAGGCACGCAACTTCAAGACAAGGAGCAAGGGTGCACAAGAGGCTCACGAAGCTATACGCCCTACCTATATGGACAGACAAACGATAGAGGGTTCATCGGCCGAACGCCGCCTCTACGAACTGATATGGAAGCGTACTCTCGCTTCACAGATGGCCGACGCACTGATCGAGAAGACCACCGCAACAATCAGCAAGGAGGGCTCACCCTACACCTTCACTGCCATTGGCGAGGTGGTGTCATTTGACGGATTCTTGCGCGTATACCGCGAATCCATCGACGATGAGGCACAGGACGACAAGCAGAACGGCAACATGCTGCCCCCGCTGCATTGCGGACAGCAGCTCCAGTACAGCGAGATACAGGCTACCGAACGATATACACAGGCTCCACGCCGATACAATGAGGCCAGCCTCGTACACAAGCTCGAAGAGTTGGGCATAGGACGCCCCTCAACCTACGCGCCTACAATCAGCACTATCCAAAACCGCGAATATGTGGTCAAGGAGGACTTGAACGGAAAAGAGCGCACCATCAACATCATCAAGATGAAGAATGGCAAGCTGACCGACAAGCAGACAACCGAAGCCTACGGCAAGGAGAAGGCACGACTCGTACCTACAGACATAGGCACGGTGGTCAACGATTTCCTTATCCAATATTTCCCCCAAGTGCTTGACTATAACTTCACCGCCAACATCGAAAAAGAATTTGACGAGGTGGCAGAAGGCGAAAAGGCTTGGGATGGCGTGATTGCCGAGTTCTACCAGGAGTTCACTCCCCTTATCGAGCACTCGATGAACGAGAAGCACGAGCGTAAGGTGGGCGAACGCGTACTTGGCATTGACCCCAAGAGCGGACGACAGGTATCGGTAAAGATTGGCCGCTTTGGCCCTGTAGTGCAGGTAGGACTGGCTTCTGACACCGAGAAACCCCGCTTTGCGCAGTTGCAGAAGGGACAGTCTATCGACAGCATCACATTGGAGGAGGCTATGGAGCTATTCTCTCTCCCCCGCACACTCGGCGAGCACGAGGGCGAGGCAATGGTGGCCAATGTGGGTCGCTTCGGTCCCTACATACAGTGGGGCAAGCAGTATGTGAGCCTGCCCGCCGGCACCGACCCTATGGTAATCTCTTTAGAGGAGGGTATCGAACTCTTCGAGAAGAAACGCCAGTTTGAGCAGCAGCGACAAATCAAGACCTTTGACGAAAATCCCAATGTGGAGATTCTCAACGGACGCTACGGACCCTACATCGCTATGGGCGGAAAGAACTACAAGATACCTACAGGAACCGACCCTGCCACTCTCGACCTGGCTGCTTGCATGGCCATCATCGAGAAGGCTGCCGAGAAGCCAGCAACGCCCCGTCGACGCAAAAGCAAATAATACAAGTATGACCCGCATCCTACTCATCGGATTCATGGCTGCCGGCAAGACAACGCTGGGCAAGGCTTTGGCACGCGATCTCGATTTGCAGTTCGTCGACCTCGACCACTACATCGAGAATCGCTATCACTGCACCGTATCACAACTCTTTGCCGATCGTGGCGAAGAGGAGTTCCGACAAATCGAGCGCAAAATGCTGCACGAGGTGGCTGAATTTGAGGATGTCATCATCTCTACAGGGGGAGGAACTCCCTGCTTCTTCGACAACATGGACTACATGAACGGGCAGGGCATCACCGTATTCCTCGAGGCATCTGTCGATGTCATCTATACCCGACTGACCATAGCACGCACACAGCGCCCGTTAGTGGCCAACAAAACGGCTGACGAGCTGCGCCAGTACATCACCGACATGCTCGAGCGCCGGGCACCCTACTACACCCAGGCAAAACACTCTTTTTGCGCCGACAGGTTAGAAAACACTTGTCAAGTGGATGAGTCTGTAAAGTTGTTCAAAAAAGAGATTTTACAAGCATAAAGTCACAAAAATAGCATAATCGTATGCTATTTCAAAAAAAAAGTCTAAATTTGCTATCATTTTCACATTTATAGTATACAAAATCTGATGCAATGGAAAAGATTGATGATTTAGACAAAAAAATCTTGGATATCATCTCCAAGAATGCCCGCATACCTTTCAAAGATGTTGCCGTAGAGTGCAATGTGTCGCGTGCCGCCGTACACCAAAGAGTGCAGCGCATGATGGATCTCGGGGTTATCGACGGATCGGGGTATCATGTTAACCCCAAGAAATTGGGTTTCCACACCTGCACCTATGTAGGCCTCAACCTCGCCAAAGGATCCATGTACAAGGAGGCTATCGAAGAGCTGAAAGAGATCCCCGAAATCGTGGAAGCACATTTCACCACTGGCCCCTATAGCGTAATCATTAAGCTATACGCCCGCGACAACGAGCACCTGATGAATCTGCTCAACGAACGCATACAAGAGATTCCGGGTGTCATGGCTACGGAAACCATGATTTCGCTCGATCAGAGCATCAAGAAAGAGATACCCATCACCATAGAATAAGGCTATGCCCACATTCAACATGGAAGAGGAATATGCCGCGCTGCATTCCTCTTTTCCTATATATAAGCGCCGCCCAATCATCGGCATCACGGGCAACTACGACACCGGCAAGTGTACGCTGCTCGAAGGATACTACCGCTCGGTGCTCGAGGCTGGAGGCACACCCCTCATCATCCCTCCCTTTGAGGATATCGATGCTATGGGCAGTCTGCTCGACCGTATCGACGGACTCATCTTCTCGGGCGGAAGCGATATCAACCCGCTCTATTTGGATGAGGAGCCGATACAAGCGCTCGGCTCCATCAACCCTGCGCGCGACTGGCACGAGCTGATGCTTGTACGCCTCGCTGCCAACCGCCAGATACCCATTCTCGGCATCTGCCGCGGCATGCAGGTGATGACCGCAGCACTCGGAGGCAAGCTATACCAAGACATCTACAAAGAGGCGTCGGCTACGCTCAAACACAGTCAGAACACCGAGCGCCATGTGACTACACACACCGTACACATCACTCCAGAGAGCCGCCTCGCAAAGATATTCGGAACAGAGAAGCTACCCGTCAACTCCTTTCACCACCAAGCGGCAAAGGAGGCGGCACCGGGCTTTGTCGTGTCGGCACTCTCACCCGACGGAATCATTGAAGCCGTAGAGAGCACACAACACAAATCAATGATAGGGGTACAATGGCACCCCGAATGCATGATACTTGGGGGCGACCGCACTATGATACCGCTCTTTGAGTGGGTCGTGGGTGAAGCTCGCTCCTTTGCCGATGCTCGAGAACTGCACAACCGTACACTCACTCTAGACACGCACTGCGACACACCCATGAAATTTGACCAGCAGATACGCTTCGATAGTCGCGACCCGCGCATCCTTGTCGACCTGCACAAGATGACCGAAGGGTGTCTCGATGCCACTATCATGGTGGCCTATCTGCGTCAACTGGAACGCGACAGGGCTTCACTCGATGCGGCCTTTGCCAAAGCAGACCGCCTGCTCAATGAGATAGAGGACATGGTGGAACAAAGCGCCGACAGCGTGGCTATCGCCTATACTCCCGACGACCTCTACCGCCTTAAAGGCGAAGGCAAACGCGCCCTGATGCTCGGCATTGAGAATGGCTATGCCATAGGAGATGATCCCACACGCGTAGAATATTTCCGCCGTCGTGGCGTGGTGTACATGACGCTCTGTCACAATGGCGACAATGACCTGTGCGACTCGGCACGAGGCAATCAAGAGCATGGCGGAATCAGTCCTTTGGGCCTTACCGTCATCAGCGAAATGAATCGCGTAGGCATGATGGTGGACCTCTCACATGCTGCCGAGAGCACCTTCTACCAAGCTATCAAGGCTAGTCGAACCCCTATCGTATGCAGCCACTCATCGGCACGCGCACTATGCGACCACCCGCGCAACCTAACCGATGAGCAGTTGCGCGCCCTTGCCGCTTCGGGCGGAGTGGCACAAGTGTGTCTTTACGACGGATTCCTACGCAAAGAGGGCGGTGCTACTGTGGAAGATGCCGTGCGCCACATCGTACACATGGTCAGTGTAGCTGGCATCGACCATGTAGGCATAGGTACCGACTTTGACGGCGATGGCGGCATCATTGGATGTGCCGACGCTTCGGAGGTCATCAACCTTACCCGCGAACTCCGAACCAAAGGATTCAGCAAACAGGACATAGAAAAGCTCTGGGGCGGCAATTTCCTTCGCGTCATGAGAGCAGTACAAGCAGCAGCTACTCCTAATTCATAACGACTAACTCCTAATTAAAGATATGTACTCACTAAAAGAACTCTACCGCATAGGCCATGGCCCCTCAAGCAGCCATACAATGGGTCCGCGCAATGCTGCTACCCAATTTCTAAACCGCAATAACGGAGCTGCACACTTCGAAGTAACCCTTTACGGAAGCCTCGCAGCTACTGGCAAGGGACACATGACTGACCAAGCAATCCTTGAGGTGCTGGGCGAGGAGCGCACCTCCATCGTGTGGGAGCCCAAGACCTTCCTTACCTTTCACCCCAATGGCATGAAATTCCGCGCCCTCAACGCTGCTGGCGAGCGCACCGACGAGTGGACCGTCTATAGCGTAGGTGGAGGTGCATTGGCCGAAGAGGGTCAAGCACCCATCGAGCACAAGCAGGTATACACCATGAATACAGCTTCAGAAATTCTCTCATGGTGCATCAGCACCGGCAAGAGCTATTGGGAGTATGTGGAGGAGTGCGAGGGTCCCGAGATATGGGACTATCTGCGCGAGGTATGGAACACCATGAAGGCTGCCGTACAGCGTGGTCTTGAGCAAGAGGGTGTACTTCCCGGACCTCTTTGCCTGCGTCGCAAGGCGGCCAACTATTATGTGCGTGCTGAAGGATATCAGCAGTCGATGCGTACGCGCGGACTGCTCTTTGCCTACGCCCTTGCCGTAAGTGAAGAGAATGCTGCAGGAGGAAAGATTGTTACCGCGCCTACTTGCGGCTCGTGTGGTGTATTGCCTGCCGTACTGTATCACCTTTACAAGTCGCGCGACTTCTCCGAGCAGCGCATCATCCGCGCGTTGGCTACAGCCGGACTCTTCGGCAATATCGTCAAGACCAATGCCTCTATCTCGGGCGCTGAGGTAGGTTGCCAAGGCGAGGTGGGTGTAGCTTGCGCTATGGCTGCCGCAGCTGCCGCACAGCTCTTTGGCGGCATGCCCTCACAGATTGAGTATGCTGCAGAGATGGGCCTCGAGCACCACTTGGGACTCACTTGCGACCCCGTATGTGGACTCGTACAAATCCCTTGTATCGAGCGTAATGCCTATGCCGCAGCGCGTGCTATGGATGCCAACTCTTACGCCATGTTTACCGACGGTGTGCACCGCGTATCGTTCGACAAGGTGGTAGAGGTAATGAAAAAGACTGGACATGACCTCCCCTCACTCTATAAGGAAACCTCTGAAGGTGGTCTCGCACATGACTACAAGCAGATGTGGGGCAGCGAAGATTCGACAATGTATTTCTAAACATTTGGAGAGACATAAGAAAAGGTAGAGACAACATCTCTACCTTTTTTATTTACACCTCCCTCATCGACAAACTGATGCGCTTGCGAGCATAGTCGACTTCGAGCACGCGTACGGTTACATGTTGGTGCACCGAAACAATAGTCGTGGGGTCAGAAACAAAGCGGTCGGCCAACTGGGACACATGCACCAAGCCATTCTCCTTAACACCGATATCGACGAAGCAGCCGAAATTGGTAACATTGGTAACAATGCCTGGCAATACCATGCCCGCCTTGACATCCTCGATAGTGCGCAGGCG
>JAFYMV010000169.1 GCA_017548225.1 Bacteroidaceae bacterium
GGTGCTGATGACTTTGCGGTGTTGGGCTCTGGAACTGCGGCTCTGAATAATAGTCTCGCTAATCCTTTGTCTATCCTCGTGTATGGTGATGGTAACAACAAGAATCACCAGGAGTATACAGTATTTGATGTTACGGTAGCACCTGAGTTGAAATTGAAAAAGGGTTGGACTATCTCTACTCTTTTCAACTACACATTGCATCGTACCAGTGAAAAGTATTTCCGTCCAATGACAGGTACACCTCGATTCTATATTGAGGGTCTTGGTTTCTCATCGAATGAGGTGCGTTCTTTCTTCTCAAAGGAGGAGGCGATTTACAGCGATACTCGTGCATCATGGGAAAAGAAAATGGGCGACCATAACTTCAATGCTTTTGGAGGACTTCGCTTCTCGAACTTTGCTTATGATTCAAACTATGCATCGGCTCACAACACGGGTAATGATAAGTTGCCTGATGTAAAGTCAGAGTATGACTATGCAAAGACTAGCGGTGAGGATAATGTTTGGCGCAATATGAGCTACTATGCTAACCTTGATTACAACTATCGCAATAAGTATTACTTGCAAGGTAGTGTTGCTGCTGAAACTTCTTCTCGTTTCGGTCGCGATACTGAAGATGGTATCAAGCTTGCTGGTGTATGCTGGGGTCTCTTCCCCTCATTGCAGGCTGGATGGTTGGCATCGTCTGAACCTTTCTTCAATGTTGACTTCGTTGACTATTTGAAGTTGACTGCTGGTGTTGACTGGTCTGGTAATGACAATATCAACAACAGTGCGGCATTCTGCTACTTCAGCAATATACAATATTCTGATAAGTTGATGGGTCTTCAGATGGGTAATCTTGAGAACCAATCAATCCAGTGGGAAACCACTCGCCGCTTGAATGCAGGTGTTGACTTACACATGTTGAACAATCGCTTGCGTTTGACTGGTAATTTCTTCCACAATGTAACCAATGATATGCTTACCTTGCAGAAGTTAGATCCTTGGGCAGGTTTGGAATATGCATGGTGTAATGGTGGATCTATGAACAATACTGGCGCTTATGCTAGTGCTAACCTCCGCGTGCTCAATTCTAAGAATTGGAAGTGGGAAGTAGGTGCAAGTGTTGGTACTTATAAGAATGTCGTAACCAAGTTGCCTAACCAGACTATCGTTAACAAGAATTGGACTGAAAAGGATGGTGAACTTCGTGGTTATACTACAAAGATGTATGATGCTACAATCCTTACAGCCGAAGGCCAATCTGCAGGCGTGTTCTTCGGTTATGAGACTAGGGGTGTCTTTGCTACAACAGCTGATGCTTGTGATGAAAATGGTGATTGGCGCCTGTATACAGAAGACGCGTACACTGGTGTAAAGACTCCGTTCGTTGCAGGTGATGTAGAGTTTGTTGACCAGAATAAAGATGGTATTATCAATGATGATGACCGTGTAATCATCGGTAATCCCAATCCGGATCTCTATGGTAACATCAATACTTGTCTTACCTACAAGAATTTCTCATTGAACGCTATCTTCAACTACTCTTTGGGTAATGATGTATATAACTACCAGCGTTCACTCCTTGAGAGTGGAAGCAACTTCTATAACCAGACCGTTGCTATGACCAACCGTTGGCAGATGGAAGGTGATGAGACCAGCATTCCTCGAGTGGCATATGGCGATCCAAAGGGTAACAACCGTTTCTCAGATCGTTGGATTGAAGATGGTTCATACCTCCGCCTGAAGGATGTAACCCTTTCATATAAGGTCCCTGTTTCTGCAGCGTGGTTGCAAGGTCTTACCGTATGGTGCGCTGGTAGCAATTTGTTGACATTTACCAAGTATTTGGGTAGCGATCCCGAGTTCTCATTCAGCAACAATGTACTCTATCAGGGTATAGACAATGGCTTGCTTGGACAGAGCCGTAGTTTCCATCTTGGTGTGAAGATTAACCTCTAATGACAAACACAATAAAATGATAAAGACAATGAAAAGTAAATCATTTATAGTAGCATTGCTCACCATCTCTACGCTTGGTTTGACAACCTCTTGCGCAGACATGTTTGACATTGATTCTACTCGTGTAGTATATGAGAAGGACCATAATTTGGATAGCACAGCAGACTCTGTGTACACCACTTTGGGTGTATTGCAAGGTGTGCGTCAGATTGCTGACCGTTATGTGATCCTTGGTGAAGTGCGTGGTGACCTATGTGAGGTCAACGAGAATACAAAGACCTCGCTTCGTAACTTGTCAAACTTCAACTTTGGTCCTGACAATGAGTACCTTGATGTGAAGGACTACTACGCAATCATCAACAACTGCAACTATGCTTTGGAAAAAATGGACACCACTTTGACCATTAATAATAAGCGTGTGATGACCGATGAGTATGTTGCTTTGCTTGGCATTCGTGCATGGACTTATTTGCAGTTGGCGATTAACTATGGCGATGTCCCCTTCTTTACTGAACCTGTAACTGATATGGCAGGTTTGGAGTTTGTTTCTAGCAAGAAAATGGGTATAAAGGAGATTGCAGAGAATCTTGTTCCGCAGTTAGTTCCCTATTTTGACTATGATTTCCCTTATTTCGGAACTTCTATCCCTCAAAATGTATATCCCATACTCAGACTTGTAGCTGCAGAACTTTGCTTGTACGGTGGAGACTATGAGAATGCAGTCAAGTTCTACGAGGAGTACTTGATGAAGAATAAGAAATTTACCACCGAAGTTGGTAGCGGTGAAGACAAGGCTTATTTCAATGGTTTTGTAAGTCTTGCTGGCACATCTAGTACATGGGATGGCCAAATTACCAAACCCAATAGAATTCCGTTCTCTGAGAATTATTCAACAACAGGAAGTGGAGCTGGTGGATATGAGAATCTTTGCTATATAACAATGGAGGCAAATAGCGCAAAGGGATTGATTTCTGAATTGCCTAACCTCTTCACCTCTTTCGATAATAAACATTATTTGTATCCGTCTACCTCTTGGAAAGAACTTAGTGCGAAGCAGGTTATCTATAATGCAAAGGAAGATAAGGATGGTAATGTTACCTCATTCAAGTCTTCATCTTTGGCAGGTGGTGACATGCGTAAGGATTTGTACTATCATACAGTTAGTGAAGAGGGTGAAGAATATGATAGATATAGCAAATTTTCTGGTAACTCTTCATATATAGTTTACTATCGTCGTGCTATTACTTATCTTCGCTATGCTGAGGCAATGAGTGCATTGGCAAGCGAGATGGATAAGGCTTGGGAAGCTTCTGCTTACACGGACACACTGGCATTTGAGGCCTCAAGAACATATGCAAAGAACGCATTCTATATGTTGAAGGATGCATACCAGGTATTCTTCCCCGAAGGTAGCGAGTTACGCGAAGACAACAAGCGCTTTGAGAAGGAGTTGCAGAAGAAGTTTATCGGTGTTCATGCAAGAGGAACAGGTCCTGTTTATCTTGATAAGGATGCTGTATACAATAAGGTTGCTTATGATGCAGTTTATGTGCTTGAGCCCGCAGCTATCTCTAACCGTTTGGGCGTAGCTGATACATTAGTGTCATTCAATGACTCCATTAGATATATTGATGAACTCATCATTGATGAGTTGGCTTTGGAAAGCACTTTGGAGGGTAACCGTTTCGGTGATCTTGTTCGCTTTGCTGAGCGTCATGGTGATGTTGATATTTTGGCTAAGCGTGTAGCTGGTAGAAAGGGTCAAGAAGACTTTGATCAAGAGTTGTACGAAAAGCTTACCGATAAGTCTAACTGGTATCTTCCCTTGAAGTAATCGGTAATCATTTGCATAGAAGGCTGCTCCGAGCCCTAAGCCGGAGCAGCCTTTTTTATAAAGAATAGTTTGCTCTATGAAGAAACGCTATTTTCTTTCTCTCTGCTTCTTACTGATAGCTATGGCTGTCAGTGCCAAGAACTTTACGGTGGTCATTGATGCTGGGCATGGTGGTAAGGACCCAGGTGCAGTAAGTGCCAATGGTAAGGTGCACGAGAAGGATATTACCTTGAAAGTGGCGTTGATGGTAGGAGAGAGTATAGCGAAGAAATACCCCGAAGTGAAGGTGCTCTATACGCGTAAAACCGATGTATTTGTCGGACTTAATGACCGCGCTTATATTGCAAACAAGGCGAATGCAGATCTTTTTATTTCTATTCATGTCAATGCCGCAAAGAATCAATCGGCTAAAGGGGCTGAAACCTATACATTGGGTATTGAAGAGGCGCGTACAGAGCGTAACCTTGAGATTGCCAAGCGAGAGAACGGCGTAATTCTCTTGGAGGATAATCATGAGAAAACTTATGCAAACTTTAATCCTAACTCACCCGAGAGCTATATTATCTTTGAGTATATGCAGAGCGAGTTTGTGAAAGAGAGCATACACATTGCCCAATATGTGCAAGAGAACTTTGCCAATGATGCCAACCGTTTGGATCGTGGTGTGCGTCAGGCTGGATTCTTGGTGTTGAATGCTACCTCAATGCCCAGCATACTGGTTGAGTTGGGCTATATCAGCAATGCAGAGGAAGCCAAATATTTAGCTTCTGCTTCGGCACAGCAGCGTTTGAGTAATTGCATCAGTAAGGCTTTCGACAAGTATTATACCGATTTGAAAAAGTTGAATGATTATGCGCAGACGGTAGAGGTGGTTGATTCTGAAGATGTTGATAACACAGTAGGTGCTCCGGAGCAGCGTTCGGAGCAAAGTGCTGAACAGCTTGGAGTCAAGGACAACAACAAGCAGGCAGAAGGAGATTCTGCCGTAGAGACGAGCGATACTCCGGTATTCAAGGTGCAGTTTCTATCTTCTTCAAAGAAATTGCAAGCAGGTGATCAGTCCTTCAAAGGACTGAATCCCGTAGCACACTATTATGACAAGGGTATGTATAAATATACCTATGGGGCATCGGCTGACTATAACGAAATATTGCGTGTAAAGCGCAAGGTAAACGAAAAGTTCAAGGATGCTTTCATCGTGGCGTTTGTCAAAGGCGAGCGTGTAGATACGAAACAGGCTATAGCCCAGTTTCATAAAAACAACTTATAATCATCGTTATTTCAATGAAAAGAATTAGTAGGGAGATAAAGATCGGTGCAGCATTTATTGTTGCCCTTGCATTGTTGTATTTCGGCATTAACTTCATGAAGGGTAGCAATGTGTTCTCGCGTTACAATACCTATTACACTGTGTTGAAACATTCAGGTGGATTGGCATCTTCGTCAGCTATCACTGTAAACGGCTATCAGGTGGGTACGGTGAGCAATGTGGCATATGACTATACTGCCCCCAACCGTATTGTAGTAACCTTGCGTGTTGCCGAATCGCTGCGTCTTCCCAAGGGGAGCCGTGCCGTTGTTGTTAGTTCGATGATGGATGGCTCGAGCATTAGTCTCAAATTGGCTCAAGGCACTGAATACTATGCCGATGGGGACACTATCGGTAATGGCGTGGCTAATGGAATGATGGCTGAAGTAGAGAATGTGATGCTGCCCCAAATCAATGCGATGATACCCAAGGTTGATAGCCTCATTACGGCATTGACAACTTTGGTCTCAAATCCTTCATTAACCAATTCGTTGAGTAATGTAGAGCGTATCAGCAGCAAACTCGACTATACGGTCGATGAACTGAATCGTGTCTTTCATAGCGAGTTGCCGCAGTTGATGAACAGTTTGCAGGGAACGGCTGATAATATGGACAATATTACTTCAGATTTGGCAACCATTGACTTTGCGCAAACTATGGAGCGTGTGGATAGTACTCTTGCAAGCATGCAAGCGCTGTCGGCTGCATTGATGAGCGATCAGAGCAGCGTAGGTCGTTTGCTTAATGATACGGCATTTTATAGCAATCTCAATGGTGTATGTACCAATGCCAATGCTCTTATTGAAGATGTGAAAGCTCACCCTGCGCGCTATATCAATATCTCGGTATTTGGCAAGAAAAGTAAGTAAATCAATAAGGGTAGAGTGTATTACCCTATTATTGACTTGGTGTGCTTCAATATTTGAAATCGTTTATTTCGTGTGAGACTCCAGTTTCTATGCAGAGAAACTGGAGTCTCATGCTATAGAAATTACAGTATCACTATATAGAAACCTAATCGACTCGCAAGTCAATGGATTATAAAGCTAAAGGAGAGGATGAAGAACCGAAGGAGAAATGATCATTTTTGCTGTTTAAGGCATGAAACAATGTGTTTCACGAATGGGGTGAAATTAGCTTGTTTTTGACGATGCAGAATGTTTGTGGTGGTATCTACTTGGAGAGTGTAAAAGTGCTTGAAACTTGCTGAAAATGGGAGGGCTCATAAGGCCTTTTGTAGACCAGAGAAATGGTTAAATTAGACTTCGTCTAAAAAAGGAGAAGGTGGGATAAATGAGCGTAAAACCATATAGAATATGCGACAATACGCGGTAAAAGGGTTTTATAGGATTGGTAATAATAGTAAATTTGAACGCGGCAAAATTGTAAGTTATTATTTATCAGTGTGTTTGATATGTGCAAGTAAAAAATAAGGTTTAAAAAGTGTAAAAATGTAAGTTGCTGAAAGCAAGCGCCTTTGAAAACTGCAAATAATTAGAGAGGAAAAGAGGTTTGAAAAAATCGAATATGTGATGTAACTTTGCATGCGTAGAAGTAAGAGAAAAAGAACAAAAGTAATCATGACAGAAACTCAACTCGTAGAACTCTGGGGAAAGTGCCTGGACATTGTTCGTGACAATGTCTCGGATACGGCATTCAAGACATGGTTCTCGAACACAAAGCCTGCATCGTATGCCGACAATGTGTTGACGATATTCGTGCCCAGCCAGTTCGTATACGAGTACATCGAAGAACATTATGTAGATTTGCTTGGTGCAGCTATCTATCGCGTATTCGGAGCTGATACGCAGCTCAATTATCGCGTGTTGGTGGTGGCTGACAAGGCAGCGCCCGGTGTGGTGGAGCAAGGTGGCTCACAGCGCCCCGTGGCTACCTCGCAGACTGCGGAGAAGCAGGGAAATGCTGCTCCTGGTACAATTGCTGTTCCTGTGCAGGATCTTGATCCGATGCTGCGCAGCAACTATAGCTTTGATAACTTTATTGAAGGCTTGAGCAACAAGTTGCCTCGTGCAGCGGCGGAAAGCATTGCGTTGAAGCCTGGTAAAACTGTATTCAATCCTCTTTTCCTTTACGGAGCGTCGGGTGTGGGTAAGACCCATTTGGCTAACGCTATTGGTCTGAAGGTGAAGGAGCTCTATCCTGAGAAGCGAGTGCTCTATGTGTCTGCTCACCTCTTCAAGGTGCAGTATACAGACTCGGTGCGTAAGAATACCGTTAACGACTTTATTAATTTTTACCAAAGCATAGATGTACTCATCATTGATGATATTCAGGAGTTTGTCGGTGTAGAGAAGACCCAGAACACCTTCTTCCACATCTTCAATCACCTGCATCAGAATGGTAAGCAGCTTATCATGACTTGCGACCGTCCTCCTGTAATGCTTCAGGGGATCGAAGATCGTCTCATTACCCGATTTAAATGGGGACTTACTGCAGAGATTGAACGCCCCAACCTGGAGTTGCGTCGCAGCATCTTGGTTGACCGTGTGCGTCGCGAGGGTATTGCTTTGGCTTCCAATGTACTGGATTATGTGGCCGAGAATGTAACTGACAGTGTGCGCGAGCTTGAGGGTATCCTCATTTCGCTACATGCTCATTCGGCGCTCTATGGTCGCGAGATAGATCTTGCTTTAGCCGAGCGTGTTATCAGTAAGGCGGTGCGCGTAGCCGAGAAGGAACTGACGGTAGAGGATATCGTACATAGCACCTGCGAATACTACCATGTGAAGGACGAACATATCTATGCCTCTTCGCGCAAGCGCGATATCGTGCTCGCTCGTCAGGTGGCCATGTATCTTACCCATAAACACCTGCCCAACTTGTCGTTGGCTCGTATTGGTCAGTGCATTGGATCTAAAGATCACTCTACAGTATTGCATGCATGCCGCACCATTGAGGAGCAGCTTGGTGTAGACAAGTCGGTAGAGCTCGCTATCGAGGATATCGAGGCGAAGATGAAAGCACGGTAAATATTCTCTCTAATTATATTTGAAAAGTTGGCCTCATGTGTATGTTTCGCATGGGGCTTTCTTTTTGTTGTAGAGCATTGTGTGAGATGTTTGGTTTTGCACGATTTCCCGTTTTGGAAAACTTTGGCGTTTTATGAAAAATATAAAGTGCTTATTTTTAGTGACTTTATTTTTGATTTTGGAAAACTTATGTTTTTGGTTTATTTTCATTATTTGAAAATTTGGTCAATAAATAATCGTTGTGTATCTTTGCAGAGCTTTTGTTTACGGAGAGCCTTACTTCTACGCCAATTGACTTTTCGGACAACAATTATAACTTTAAAAATACAGTGGAACAGAAGACTTACACATTTGAAGAAGCGCAGAATGCTACCCTCGAATACTTCGGTGGTGATGCGCTTGCAGCCAGAGTTTGGGCCAACAAGTATGCCATGAAAGACTCTGCGGGTAACATTTACGAGGAGACTCCGAAAGACATGCATTGGCGCATTGCCAATGAGATTGCTCGCGTAGAGGCCAAGTATCCTAACGCTTTGTCGGCTCGTCAGTTGTTTGACTTGCTCGATCATTTCAAGTATATCGTACCGCAGGGTAGCCCCATGACCGGTATCGGTAACAATTATCAGATTGCTTCGCTTTCTAACTGCTTCGTGATTGGTATGGATGGCAATGCCGATTCATACGGTGCCATCATCCGCATCGACGAGGAGCAGGTGCAGCTCATGAAGCGTCGCGGTGGTGTAGGTCACGACCTTTCACACATCCGCCCCAAGGGTTCGCCTGTAAAGAATTCTGCCTTGACCTCTACAGGTCTTGTTCCCTTCATGGAGCGTTACTCTAACTCTACCCGCGAGGTGGCTCAGGATGGCCGTCGCGGTGCATTGATGCTCAGCGTATCTATCAAGCACCCCGATTCTGAGTCTTTCATCGATGCCAAGATGACCGAGGGTAAGGTTACTGGTGCTAATGTGTCGGTGAAGATGGACGACGATTTCATGCGTGCCGCTGTAGAAGGCAAGACTTATACGCAGAAATACCCCATCGATGGCACCGATCCTCTCTACACCAAGGAGGTGAACGCCTCAGAGTTGTGGAAGAAGATTGTGCACAATGCATGGAAGAGCGCCGAGCCCGGTGTGCTCTTCTGGGATACCATCATCCGCGAGTCAGTGCCCGACTGCTACGCTGACCTCGGCTTCAAGACTGTATCTACCAATCCCTGCGGTGAAATTCCCCTCTGCCCCTACGACTCATGCCGTCTGTTGGCGTTGAACCTCTATTCATATGTAGTCAATCCGTTCACTCCCGAGGCCTACTTCGACTTCGACCTCTTCAAGAAACATGTTGCCATTGCCCAGCGTATCATGGACGACATCAGCGACTTGGAGATTGAGAAGATTGAGGCCATCATGGAGAAGATTGAGAGCGACCCCGAAAGTGAGGAAGTAAAGGGAGCAGAGCGTACCTTGTGGCAGAAGATCATGGATAAGAGTACCATGGGCCGCCGTACCGGTGTGGGTATCACTGCCGAAGGTGATATGCTTGCAGCCATGGGTCTCCGCTATGGTACTGACGAGGCGACAGACTTCTCGGAGAAGGTGCATCGCA
>JAFYMV010000170.1 GCA_017548225.1 Bacteroidaceae bacterium
AAGGATGATACCGGTGAGGTATAGCCCCATGAGCACTATGCCCGAGTGGTGAGGGAAAAAGGCGGCCACGAAGATGATGTATACGGGCAGGCGGGCACTGCACGACATGAGCGGGGTAACAAGCATGGTGATGAGCCTACCCTTGCGGCTCTCAATCATGCGCGTAGCTAGCACAGCGGGCACATTACAACCGAAGCCCATGATGAGTGTGATGAACGATTTTCCATGTAATCCCATACGGTGCATGGCCTTGTCCATGATGAATGCAGCACGCGACATGTAGCCCGAATCTTCCATCAGCGAGATGAAGAAGTATAAGATGAGGATATTGGGTAGGAAGACGATGACCCCACCTACTCCACCAATGATGCCGTCAACAACCATGTCCTTGACAGGTCCTTCGGGTAGTAATTGCTCAAAGAGAAGTCCCACCTTCTCCACTAACCACTCGATACCCTGCATGGGGTACTCGCCCAGCACGAAGGTGGCCTCAAACATGATGAATAGTGAGATAAGGAAGATGACGACGCCCCACACCTTGTGGGTGACGAGACGATCGAGCCGCTCGGTAAAGCGGGGATTGGCTTTGATGGTGCGTTGGGGAGGTGTATAGGTTTCCATCAATGCACCCTGTATGAAACCTTGCTTGGCGGTGCGTATGGCTTTGGGCACGCTCTCGCCCATGAGGCGGGTGTAGCGGCGGCGCTCCTTATCGCGCAGGGCAAAGATGGCCTTGCTATTAGCCATATGCTCGCGCACATATTGCTCTATGCCGGCATCGCCCTCGAGGAGTCCGATGGCTACATAGCGCGTAGAGTAGCAGTAGCGGGTAGCCTCGCTCTTCCACACCTCATTGCGCAAGGTCTCAATGCTCTGCTCCAACTCGGTGCCGTGATAGATGTGTATGTGGCGATATGAATGCTTCTTGTAATGGGTGTCAAGGGTATGGTCGCGGGTAAAGTCGACCTGGTGTTCGGTGTGGGCTTCAGTGTGCACAATGCTACGGTGCCACTCCTGAAGCTCGCGCATCACCTCCTTGTTGACCTCACCCTCATCGTCGAGGAAGTCGGCCCCCTCGTAGATATTGATGGCCAGGTGGAGCAGATGCTCCAATCCCTCACTATTGAGGCTTACGGTGGGTACAATGGGCGTACCCAAGAGCATGCTCAGGGTCTGATAGTCGAGCATGGAGCCTTCGGCCTGCATGGCGTCAAACTTGTTCAGAGCTACGATGACACGCAAGTTCATGTCGAGCAACTGGGCCGTTATCTGCATGCTGCGCTCAAGGTCGGTGGCATCGATGACGCTGATGACAATATCGGGCGCATCGCCTACAAGGTGGCGGCGTACGGTCCAGGTATCAGCGGTGCGTGAGGTAAGCGAATAGGTATCAGGAAGGTTGGTAATGTGGAGGTGATAGTCTTGAAAATCGCGCTCTCCCATCAGGATGTCTTCTGCATCAGGTAGCGGAGTGGCCTTGCCTTGTGTGAGCGTCGTGAAGAGCGAGTTCTTGCCCGACAGAGGTTGCCCTACCAGTGCAATCTCTATCTTGTGACGGTGGCGATGGGCCAAATTCTTCAAGGCACCGGTAGACACTTCGGCTACCTGCATCTCGTGAGCTGCCTCTTCGGCCGTGAGCACCTCGATCATTGAAGCTTCAAGGATGGAGAGCTTGCGTAGCACTCCCTCAACATCGATACTCATACAGGTAGCTTCTACATCCAACACTTCGATACAGATGCCTTTGTAAAATCCAGCATCTACGGCACGCTTGCGCGCACTACCGTGTCCCTTGACCTTGACGATGCAGCCCTTCTGGCCTACACACATTTCTGATATACGCATACTCTCGCAGATGTTTTAATGCTAACCTATTGTGAGGTGCAAAGATACAAATATTCAGAATTTTCAACAAACTTTATTTAGATTCTTTTCAAACAAGAAGGCTAAAATGTACAATAATATAGGGGTTGGAAAGTTATTCCTACAGGACAAATACAGCGAAAAGTGTTGACTTGTGAGAAATTTGTACTACCTTCGCAATATGAAACGGCATATATACATAGGTATACTCGTAGTGCTGATGGGAATGGCCACCATGGGCTATGCCCAGTCGGACATCGTGTATACCCCAATGATACATACCCTACAGACCATTGTCAATGATGACTGGCTGCACGATGATGTCATCGAACTGGGTACGGATGATTGGGTGAGCATCGAGTTTGACCACTTCACGCACGACTATCACCGCTTTACCTACAAAATAGTGCATTGCAATGCCGACTGGACCCCTTCGGACCTCTTCGAAGTGGACTATATGGACGGATTTAATGGGTTGCCTATAGAGGACTATGAGAACTCGTTCAACACCACCATGCTCTATACGCACTATCGCTTGGAACTGCCCAATGAAGATATCCAGTTCAAAGCATCAGGCAACTATAGAGTGGAGATATATCTTGACGACGATGACGATGACGAAGCCCCTAAACCCTCAACCCTAAACTCTCAACCTTTAGTTGCCGTAGCCTGCTTCCGCATTGTAGATCCATGCATGGGGTTAAATGTATCGGTAACGGGCAATACGGATATTGACACCAACTTGAGTCATCAGCAAGTATCATTCGTTCTCAACTATGCGCCCAACGAGGTGGTAGACCCCGCAACGGAAATAAAGCCTTATGTATATCAGAATGGCAGAACTGATAATTGCGTAACACAACTCAAGCCTACCTATGTGACTCCTGGCCGACTGGAGTATACGCACAACCAAAAGCTCATCTTCCCTGCCGGGAACGAGTATCGCCGTTTCGAAGTGATCAATATGCATTACGCCACACAGGGTGTGGATGAGGTATCATACTTTGCCCCCTATTACCATGCCACCCTACTACCCGACGCTCCGCGCCGAAACTATAGCTTCGACATGGACCATGACGGACGCTACCTCGTACGCTACAACTTGGCAGAGGATACCGATATTGAGGCAGACTATATTTTTGTACATTTCAGTCTCTATATGCCCCGTCGCACAGGAGGTAATTTCTATCTTACGGGTGATTTTGCCTACGATAGCTTTACTCCTGAATATCAGGCTACCTACAATAACGAGAAGCGTGCTTACGAAGCTACTGTACTGCTCAAGCAGGGAGCCTATGACTACATGTATCTTTGGGTGCCCGACGGGGGCCGCACAGGACAAACGGGCCCCGCAGAAGGCAACTCATACGAGGCAGAAAACGAATACCAAGTATATATCTACCACCGTCCTTTGGGTGGGCGATATGACCGTCTCGTAGCTGCACGACAAGTGAAGTTCACACAAGAATAATGGGGTTAAGAGTGAGAGGTATTGCAAGTGATGAGTAATATCCCTGTATTAAAACTCCAATTTCTCTATAATGAAACTGTAATTTCTCTATAGTGATACTGAAGTCTCACAATAGAGATACTGAAGCTTCACTTTGTAAAAATGAATTGGAACACAAACCTTATTTATGGCAATAATGTAGATGTTTTCCCAAATGTCTCGTGCCATCCTGAACGGAGTGAAGAATCCCGCAAAGTCCCAACGCAAGATTGACTTAATGGCGACCTAAAGGTTATTCGCGTTGCTCAGAAACAAAGTTCGCTGGCCGAAGGGAAAAGCAATGACAACCGACGAACTAAGCGAGAGTAGAGATAAGTTTGCTTAATCTATACCGAGCAAGGAGGAGGGAAACTCTAAGTTAACATCGCGATGTCTTGTTGTAATGGGTAAACTGCAATATTATCTCCATAAAAAAGACTGCCCGAGAGCAGTCTACCAATAATTCGGTTATCACCGTTTTTACATCGCTTGCATTCTGCGAATGATATTACCTACTTCGGTGGTAAAATCCTCTTGTAACTTACGGTAGTATTTCTTCACACATCCGGGCTCGGGATGACCTGCACGAGCCAAGAACTCGTTCTGCAAGTAAAGGATGTCGGCCATGATTTCATCCGCTCTGGTACTATCGGCCTTTTTTATCTGCTTCAATACGATGCATTCCAGGAACAAATCACTAGCGACATAGTTGATACCCTTCTTAAGATTTCTTTTGTTTGCCATAATGCTACAATTTAAGTTTTGATGAATAGTGAAATCAGCAAGTGCAATATGGGAGTTGCAATATCCTTACCGATTATGGAGTAAAGGTAGACAATAAAAATAAAACAGCCAAATAATAGAGAAAAAAAGCGATAAATTTGATAATCTCGCAAAAAAATGCAAAATTTGCGTCATCATATCTTTTTATATGGTTATATAGGAAGGTATGCGTTGACAAAAGACTTTTAATTCACTTTAATAACAAAATTACAATGAAGAAAAGCGCATTGCAGATGGCAAGATCTTCGTACCAACCGAAGTTGCCCCAAGTATTGAGAAGTGCAGTAAAGATTGAAGAGGGTGCTCCCACACAATCTGTAGCTGACCAAGAGGCTATCAAGGAGTTGTTCCCCAACACCTATGGTACTCCTATGTTGAAGTTTGTTCCCGCTGAGAAGATGGAGAGCAAGCCTATCAATGTGGGTGTAATCCTTTCTGGTGGTCAGGCTCCTGGTGGTCACAATGTAATCTCTGGTCTCTTTGACGGTCTTAAGATGCTCAACGCAGAGAGCCGCCTCTTCGGTTTCCTTATGGGTCCCGACGGTTTGGTTAAGCACAACTACCGCGAGCTCACTGCTGATGTTATCGACGAGTATCGTAACACTGGTGGTTTTGACATGATCGGTTCAGGTCGTACCAAGCTCGAGGCTAAGGAGCAGTACGACAAGGGTCTTGAGATTCTCAAGAAGCTCAACATCAGCGCTCTCGTAATTATCGGTGGTGACGACTCTAACACCAACGCTTGCGTACTCGCTGAGTACTACGCTTCAATCAACGCTGGCGTACAGGTAATCGGTTGCCCCAAGACTATCGACGGTGACTTGAAGAACGAGATGATTGAGACTTCATTCGGTTTCGACACCGCTTGTAAGGTATATGCAGAGGTAGTAGGTAACATCGAGCGCGACTGCGACTCTGCTCGTAAGTACTACCACTTCATCAAGCTCATGGGTCGTTCAGCTTCACACATCGCACTTGAGGTTGCTCTTCAGGTACAGCCCAACATCTGTATTATCTCTGAGGAGGTAGAAGCAAAGAATCAGTCACTCGA
This sequence comes from Bacteroidaceae bacterium, assembly GCA_017548225.1. GTDB lineage: Bacteria > Bacteroidota > Bacteroidia > Bacteroidales > Bacteroidaceae > UBA1189. The sequence goes on from JAFYMV010000170.1 coordinate 5,187, forward strand.
CGATGTTGTAACTTACATCGCAGGTATAGTTGCTCAGCGTGCTGCTAATGGCAACAACTTCGGTACTGTCCTCATCCCTGAGGGCCTTATCGAGTTTATCCCCGAAATCAAGTCACTCATCAGCGAGCTTAACGACTTCCTCGCTCACAATGCTGCAGAGTTTGCTGCTGTTGCAGAAGAGGATCAGCGTCAGTACATCATCGACCACCTCTCTGAGGCTAACGCAAAGGTATATGCAAGCCTTCCCGAAGGCGTAGCTCGCCAGCTCTCACTTGACCGTGACCCCCACGGTAATGTACAGGTATCACTCATTGAGACTGAAAAGCTCCTCTCTGAGATGGTAGGTAACAAGCTCGAGGAGTGGCGTGCTGAGGGTAAGTACAATGGTAAGTTTGCTGCACAACACCACTTCTTCGGTTACGAAGGCCGTTGCGCTGCTCCCTCTAACTACGATGCTGACTACTGCTACTCACTCGGATATGCAGCTTCTTTGCTCATCGCTGATGGTAAGACCGGTTACATGCCTTCAATCCGCCAGACAACTCGTCCTGCAGAGGAATGGATGACTGGTGGTATCCCCATCACTATGATGATGAACATGGAGCGTCGTCATGGTCAGATGAAGCCCGTTATCAAGAAGGCTCTCGTGAAGCTCGATGGTGCTCCCTTCCAGGCATTCGTTGCTAAGCGTGAGCAGTGGGCTAACGAGACTGAGTATGTATTCCCCGGCCCCATCCAGTACTATGGACCCCGCGAGGTATGCGACCAGCCCACTATGACTCTCCGTTACGAGTTGGGCGATCTCTAATTCTCGATTTGAAAACTGACAGATGAAAGATGAGAGTTGTATAAACTCTTGTCTTTCATCTTGTCTTATATGACAATGGTCGTTTTCTATAACACATCTCTTTTCACTTTTATCATTCATCTTACGACTTAAATGACGAAGTCCACCCTACGCACAACCACCATTCGGGTAAACGGCAAGCCTGCTCCAAAGAAAAAGAGTACAGGCAAGCGCAAACCGATGTCCGAAAGGGAAAAACGCAAAGCCGCCAAAGCTAAAGCCAAAGCCAAAGAGCAGGCAAAGCGTAAGGCGCAACGCAAGATGGCGCGTAAGCGTCGCTGGGCACGCATTCGCCAGTCGGGCATCATGCATTGGATCCTCACTGGTGTTGTAGCGGTGGGATTACTGGCTTTCTTCTACTACTTCTTCATCCGCCCCTATAGCTATCGTTGGAAACCTTGCTATGGATTCAAGGGTTATGGAGTATGCCTCCCGGTGAACTACAAGGTACATGGCATTGATGTATCGCATCATCAAGGAGATATTGACTGGAATGCTGTCAAAGGTACCGAAAAGCAGGACTACCCTATTCGTTTCGTCTTCATGAAAGCTACCGAAGGTGGCGACTACAAGGATAGACGCTTTGTTGAAAATTTCCGCAAGGCAGGTGAGGTTGGACTCATGCGTGGTGCATACCATTTCTACAATCCCAACACCGACCCTATCCGTCAGGCTGACTTCTTCATTTCACAAGTTAAGTTGAAGAAGGGAGACCTCGCTCCTGTACTCGATATCGAGCGCAAACCTCGCGACAAAGCACAGTTGCAAGCCAATCTCAAGATATTCCTCAATCGTTTGGAGTTGCACTATGGCGTAAAACCGATTATCTACACATCGTATAAATATAAAACGCGCTACCTCGACTCCCCCGAGTTTGACGCATATCCTTTTTGGATTGCTCACTACTATGTAGACATGCTTTCGTACAAGGGCACATGGCAATTCTGGCAACATACCGATTATGGTACCGTGCCTGGAATAGACACCAATGTGGACCTCAATGTATTTAACGGGTCATTGAATGAACTTAAGAAATACACATTAAAGTAGTATATGCTACGACTATTGCCAAAACATTATAACACTCAATATGAAAACAAAGACATTAGCAAGCTTGGCCATGACAGCACTCACTATCGTGGCTTGCACAAACAAAAGTATGGAATCAGGTATCCGTCCCGAGAATCTCGACACCACCGTTGTTGCTGGTGACGATTTCTATCAGTATGCCTGTGGTGGATGGATGAAAAATCATCCGCTCACAGATGAGTATTCACGCTTTGGAAGTTTCGACAAACTGGCAGAGGACAATAGAGAGCAATTGCGTACGCTCATTACTGATATCGCAACTCAAAAACATGCTGCCGGCACTGTAGCACAGAAGATTGGCGATCTCTACAACATGGCTATGGACAGCACAGTGCGTAACGAGCAGGGTTACGAGCCAATCCGTCCCGTAATGGAACGAATCGCAGCTCTCAAGAGCAATAGCGAAGTGATGCCTCTCGTTGCCGAGATGTCTCGTCAAGGTATGGGAAGTTTCTTCCAAGTATACATAGATGCAGACATCATGGATAGCAAACAAAACCTCGTGCAAATCTATCAGGGTGGCATCTCGCTAGGCGAGAAGGAGTACTACCTCGATACTGACGAGGCGACCACTAACATCCGCGAAGCTTATAAGAAACATATCGTAAAAATGTTCCGTCTTGCAGGCTTTGAGGAAGCCGTAGCGACCCAGAAGATGGAAGCGGTTATGAAGATTGAGACTGCATTGGCCGACAAGTCGTTCAGCGCTACCGAACAGCGTAACCCCGCTGCCAACTACCACAAGCTCACGATGGATGAGTTGAAGGCTGATTTCAAAGGCATTGACTGGGATAACTACTTCAGCACACTCGGCATTGCCGACCTTAAGGAGCTCAGCGTATCGCAGCTCGAGCCTATCCACGAGGTATGCCGCATCGTAAACGAAGAGCCCATTGCTAATCTCATCGCTTACCTCGAGTGGCACACATTGGATGGTGCTGCCAACGAACTTAGCGATGCTTTCGCTGATGAGTCATTCGATTTCTATGGTCGCACTCTCAGTGGTCGCAAGGAGCAGCAACCCCGTTGGAAGCGTGCCGTAGGAGTAGTCAATGGTGTACTCGGTGAGGCTGTAGGTCAGATGTATGTAGAGAAGTATTTCCCTGCTGCTGCAAAGGAGCGCATGCTCACTCTCGTGAAAAACCTCCAGGTAGCTCTGGGCGAGCGCATTGATGCACAGGAGTGGATGAGCGATAGTACCAAGATGCGTGCTCATGAGAAACTCGCTTCGTTCATCGTAAAGGTTGGCTATCCCGACACATGGAAAGACTACACCAACCTCATCATTGACCCTGCAGTGAGTTATTCTGAAAACTTACGTCGTGCCAATGAATTCTTCTGGGCTGATATGATTGCCCGCAAGTATGGCAAGCCTGTTGACAATACCGAATGGTATATGACACCGCAGACTGTAAACGCCTACTACAACCCCACCACCAATGAGATATGCTTTCCCGCAGGTATTCTCCAGTATCCTTTCTTTGACATGAATGCTGACGATGCTTTCAACTATGGTGCTATCGGTGTAGTTATCGGTCACGAGATGACTCACGGCTTTGACGACCAAGGCCGCCAGTTTGACAAGGAGGGTAACCTCTCTGATTGGTGGGCACCAGGTGATGGCGACAAGTTCAAAGAGAAGGCTCAAGTGCTCGTAGATCATTTCAACAAGATTGAGGTGCTCCCTGGCCTCTTCGCGAATGGTGAGTTTACACTCGGTGAAAACATTGCTGACCATGGTGGTCTCATGGTAGCATACCAAGCCTTCAAGAATGCAAGCAAGGATGCTCCTCTTGCAGAGAAAGATGGATTTACCGCTGAACAGCGTTTCTTCCTCGCCTACTCTACTGTATGGGCTGGCAACATCCGAGACGAGCAAATACGCGTATACACCAAGAGTGACCCCCACTCATTAGGTCGTTGGCGTGTAAATGGCACATTGCCCCACATCGATGCTTGGTACGAAGCTTTCAATGTTACTCCCGAGCACAAGCTCTACATTCCTGCAGAGCAACGCGCACAAGTATGGTAATGGTGCGGTAACAACAATATGAACATATATAAAAGAAGAGAGGGGCGATTTGCTCCCTCTCTTCTTTTTTGTTGTCAGCACTATTTACCAGTCTTTATCCAAAGTCTTTCCTTGTTGTTGCTGCATCATCTTCTTGGCTTTCTCTTGAATCTCCTTCTCATCCTGCATCATTGCATTAAGCATCTGCTCGGCATTTTCTTTGGATATATTTTCCTCGTTTTGTTCTATCTGTTGTTCCTGTTGTTGCTGCTCCTGCTGATCTTGCTGATCTTGATTTTGCTGTTCTTGTTGTTGCTCTTGCTGTTGTTGTTCTTCTTGTTTCTGCTCCTTTTGCTGATCTTGATTTTGATTTTGTTGATTCATCATGTGCATCGCCTTGGCAAGATTGTATCGCGTCTCATGATCATTCGGATTGTTTCGCAATGCCTCTTTGTATGCCTCCACGCTACCCGGATATTGCTGAGCCATATAGAGTAGAGTGCCCAAATTGTGATTAATTTGCGCTAACTTGGCCTTATCGGTTTCCAATTGGGCAGCTGTGGTATACTGCGAAAAAGCCTCCTTGCCCTTCTCTTCCGATTGGGGTATTTGATTAAAAAGCGCATTGCCCAAGTTGTACATGGCATCGGTAGATCGCGGATTCAGTTCCAATGCCTTACGATATTCAATCTCTGCTTTTTCGAACAAGCTATCGGCATAGAACTTGTTTCCACGACGAATGTGGTCACTCTCGGTCATTGTCTGGGCAGCCATTGACAAGCCGCCACAAAGACATATAATGAATGAAAATATCTTTTTTGTCATTATTTTTTCATTTTAGTGGCAAAGATAGCAATAAATCAACAATTATGTGTATCTTCGCAACCTATTTTGCTAAAACAACAACAAAACGATAAAAATATAAGACTATGGCAGTAAAATTCTACCAGGAACAAAATCAAGTTCCACTTGAGATGCACAAGGTGCGTATGATTCAAAAACTTTCACTCCTCCCCGTCGAGGAGCGTCTGAAGAAGATTCAGCAAGCAGGCAACAATACCTTCTTGCTCCAGAATCGCGACATCTATCTCGATATGCTCACCGATTCAGGTGTAAACGCTATGAGTGACCTTCAGATGGCTGCTTCAATGCGTGCCGATGATTCATACGCTGGCTCTGAAACCTTTATTCGTGTAAAGGAAGCCGTTAAGGAGGTATTCGGTACAGAGCATGTATTGCCCGCCCACCAAGGACGCGCTTGCGAGAATATACTTTCTTCAGCCCTTGTGAAGCCCGGTCAGACAGCACTTATGAACTTCCACTTCACCACTACCAAAGCACACATTACCCGTATGGGTGGTACCGTTGAGGAGTTGGTAGCAGAGAAGGGTCTCAAGCCCCAGAGCAACGATCCGTTCAAGGGAGACTTCGACCTCAAGAAACTCCGTGCCACCATCAAGGAGAAGGGTGCAGAGAACATTGCTTTCGTACGCGTAGAGGCTGGTACAAACCTCATCGGTGGTCAGCCCGTATCGCTCGAGAATATGCTTGCGGTAACTGACATCTGCCATGACAACAACATCATCAGCGTACTCGATGCATCATTGCTTCAGGATAATGTCTATTTCATGAAGACCCGTGAGGCACGCTGCAAGTACATGGACCTCAAGTCTATCTATCACCTCTTGGCTGATCACTTTGACATCATCTATTTCTCTGCCCGTAAACTTGGTTTTGCCAAGGGTGGTATCATCACCAGCAAGGATGAGAAGTATACCAAGATGATGGTGGAGTACATTCCTCTCTACGAGGGCTTCCTCACTTATGGTGGTATGGATGTTCGTACTATGGAGTCCATGGCACAGGGTCTCTACGAGAGCCTCGACATGGAGTACATCAGTCAGGGTCCCGAGTTTATCAACTACCTTGCAAAGGAACTCAATGACTACGGAGTACCCGTAATCCTTCCTGCCGGCGGGCTGGGTTGTCACCTCAATGCAGGTGCCTTCGTTCCCGATATGCCCCACGACCAGTACCCTGCAGCTGCCGTTGCCGCAGCACTTTACATTGCCAGTGGTATTCGTGGTATGGAGCGCGGTACTCTCTCTGAACAGCGTAACCCCGATGGCACAGAGCCCTTCGCAGAGCTCGAGCTCATGCGTCTCGCCGTTCCCCGTCGTGTTTACACCCTCTCACAACTTAAGTATGTGGCTGACCGCGTGAAGTGGCTTTGGGACAACCGCGAACTTATCGGTGGTCTCGAATGGGTAGAAGAGCCCTCTGTATTGCGTTTCTTCTCAGGTCGTCTTAAAGAAAAGGGTTACTGGCAAGAGCAGCTGGCCGAGAAGTTCCGTCAGGATTTCGGTGAGTCACTCTAATCTACGCACTAAAGAAATAAAGCTAACTCTCCTTTGTCTGGTGGCAAAGGAGAGTTTTTCTTATTTACACTCTTCACACTGATGCTCCTCTTTACTACTCACCACATAGTTGCCGATGAGTGAATCAAATGAGTATGCACCAGGACCCGTAATATAGAGGACTACGAACATGATGAGATAGATGAACGAAAGCTCACGCATACCAAACGAGTCGGCACCATGCACGATGAAGAATGCTGTACACATGCTGAATATCATGGGGATGAGCGCAATGCGTTGCAAGATACCGAAAATAAGGGCAAAAGAGCACACTAGTTCGGCAAACACCACCATCCAAAAGGAAAGCGTACTACCAATGCCGAAAGGGTCAACAAAGAGATACGACATCGAAGCGTGGCTCATCAGCTTCTCATAGCCATGCATGAGAAAAAGAATACCAAAGAAGATGCGTACGACGAGTAGCAATACCGAGTAGGCACGACTCTCATCGTAGTAGGTTGGGAAGAGAAAAGTTTTGATTGACATACAGCGTCTGTTAAGTTAAGGTTATTTTCCTATCCTTAACAACCCACCGTGACTTTTGTTTACATATATATTGCCTTGCAGAGCTCCTGGCAAAGCATCTCGAGGTAGTGGCGGTCGGTATCATCAAATGTATCCAGTGTGTCGCTGTCGATATCCAATACGCCACGCACTACCCCACTCCTGTCCATGAGGGGCACCACAATCTCCGAGCGCGAACTGCCACTACAAGCTATATGTCCAGGAAATGCCTCCACATCGGGAACTACCTGTGTGCAAGCGTTTTCCCATGCCGTACCACATACACCACGCCCCTTGCCGATTCGATAGCATGCTACATCGCCCTGAAAAGGACCAAGAACAAGATGCTCCCCTCGCACAAGGTAGAAACCGATCCAAAACCATCCGAACGCTTGACGCAAGGCTGCAGTAGTATTGGCCAGCACGCTCACCTCCTCATGCTCATCGGCAATATAGGGAAGAAAGTCTTGCATGAACTGCTCATAACGAGCAGCTTTGTCAGTGGTAGTATAGGTGAAGATGGGTTCCATAGGATTTGGGGTTGAGGGGTTAGGGGTGAAGGATTAGAGGTGAAAGATGAGAGGATGAGCCTTTCCCTTGACTACAGTCCCATCAGGCGTCAACCTAAAGGTTAGGTCAGCGACCTAAAGATTGCCTTTCGGCAAACTTCGTTTCCGCGTCGGCGTTAATCGTTCTTCGTTAATCTTTCAACGGTTTTCGTTAAATCCTGTCCAGCACTTTTTCGATTAAGTTATCAATACTGTTCTTATAATTTGTATTTGCTTCTTTGGCGCGTCGGTTGGCAATCACCATACACACGGTCATGGCTTTATGTCCGAGTAGTCGTGATAGCCCAGCAAGTGCAGAGCCCTCCATCTCGAAATTCGTGATACAATGTCCATCATACTCAAAGCTCATAACTTTTTCATTCTGATCAGGATCTTCGAGCGGGATGCGCAGTTTGCGTCCTTGCGGTCCAAAGAAACCTCCAGCGGCAATGGTTACCCCATCGACCATGTCGCCCTGATTGATGCGGGTAAGAAGATCTGCATCGTTGTCTATGACATAGGGAGCCCCTTTCTGGGGATTCCAATTCATATGCTGAATAAAGGCCTTCTCAAAGGCAAGATCACATACCGCATTGCGCCCCGCATAGTAGTTGAGCAATCCGTCAAATCCTATGCTCTTGCGCGAACAGATGTATGTGCCTACAGGCGTGTGGGGCTGAAGTCCGCCACAGGTACCTATGCGCACCATTTCCAACTGAACAAACTCCTCCTTCTCGGTGCGTGTATCAAAATCAATGTTGGCCAGTGCATCCAATTCATTCACCACGATATCTATATTGTCGCATCCTATACCCGTAGAGAGCACCGTGATACGCTTACCGTTGTATCGTCCCGTTATCGAGTGAAACTCCCTGCTCTCCACATCGCACTCTATCTCCTCGAAATGTGCAGCCACCATAGCCACGCGTCCGGGATCACCCACAAGGATAATCTTGCGCGCCAATTGTTCAGGGCGAAGATGCAGGTGAAATACCGAGCCATCACCATTGATGATAAGTTCCGAAGGGGCATAGTAAGTAGCCATATACTATTATTTTCTTATATAGTTAATTTCCAAGTTGCGTATTGCCATAGGCATTCCCATTACCTCCGATTCAAGTTTCTCGTACTGTTGCTCCAATTGCAGCAGTTCGTCAGTCATCTTATTCCGCTCACTATTCGAAGAACGGGTATATCGTCCGCGTTTATCATTGAGTTCGTTGGCGAGTTTATCCAGTTCGACCTGTTTCTTCTGCCAATCGATATAGAGTTGGCGCGCTTCGGAAGATTTGAAATCATCCAACGAGTGATAGTCTGTAAAGTCATCTATCACGAAGGTAAAGTCTCTTTTCTTTTCCTCATTCTGTAAGTTTAGTCCCAATCTGAAGAGCGTCTGTGTGGCCTTATCTACCGCTTGCAGGTCAGTTTGTGTAGCCGCTATGCTATGTATCTGTGCAGCGTTGCGTATATCCTCGAAATTATCCTCTCCGTACTTATAATACTGCTTTGTCTCATTGGGGATAAATGTATATACACATACCATATCTTCAGGTTGGTTACGATCGGTAGCAAACCATCCGAGCTTGTTCACCTCATCAATAATCATCATGTAATCATTGGCGGGCGAGTTGAATGGCATGCCCACATTCTGCGGCATAAGGTATCGGTCAGTGGTACTATTGTATCGTGTTACATAGATATCATATCCACCCACCCCATTAGGGTTGTTGTTAGCAAAATATATGGTTAATCCGTCAGACAATACATAGGGATAGGCATTATCCCCTTCAGGAAATCCATCCATCAATGCAGGTTTACTCCAATCGTCCAGCATCTTATAGCACATATACAGCTGCATCACTCCATAACCATCTACATCGCTATAGTATATCTTATCACGCATCTCGGTACGGTATGCTGTACCCTCCGAAGAAGCACTCTCCAATATGTTTCGCGAGAACTTCACCTCGCCGCATTCCTTTCCCAACTTATAAGCCTCCAAGAACTTATTCTTTGCTACCACTACGCTATCCACGAAGGTAACCTTTTCTACTCTTTTGTAGAATTTCAGCTCATGCTTGGCCTTTTCAGATCGTCGGGTATAGATGACAAACATGGAGTCCGTAGGCTCCACCTTCTCAAGATATTCCTCATAGTGCTCTATAGCCTCCTCAAAGTTCCCGTCGGCAAGGAAATAGTCGCCTATATATCTGTAGGCATTCTCCACATCACTGTCTACCGCCTTTTCCAGATAGGTCAACGCCTTTTCATGCTCGCCCGTCTCGTTTAGGCACACACCGTACCAGTAGTTCAGACTTCCGCTTTTAGGATTGCTTTTGAGCAACTTGGCAAACACAGGTTTAGCTTTAGCATATTCGCCCTCTGCAAACCACTTGCGGGCTTGCGTCTGATTTTGTCCCCACGCCAAGCAACTCATGCAGAGAGTCAGTGCCGCGAGTATATATCTCTTTGTTGTTTTGCTATGCATAGTCATCTTATATATATAGTAAGGGCGAAGTTACTCATTTTTATTGGAACAACAGGCAAAAAGAATACAATTTATTACTTTTTATAGCACATCACCACCTCATCGGTAAATTTAAGTAGCCACACAGTAGGTGAAACAACCGAAAAAGTTTAATTTTGCACATTGATAAATATTGCATACACATTAATAGATAATTACAAATTATTATGAATTGGACTAAACACACGCTACTTATGGCAACAACCGTCATGGCAGGAGCCTTGAGCTCATGTGCAGACAAGCTCGAGCCCGGCTTCATCGGCAAGCACGAGATTAAGATTGAGAATGGTCGCATGACCCCCGAAGCCCTTTGGGCTATGGGCCGTATCGGCGGCATGAGCGTATCGCCCGATGCTAACACTATCGCTTACGGTGTATCGTACTACAGCGTACCCGAAAACAAGAGCCACCGCGTCCTCTACACGATGGATGCGAAAGGCAAGCGCCAACGCATGCTTACCACTACCACCGCCAATGAGGGCGATGCCGTATGGATCAAGGACGGCACCAAGTTGGCCTTCTTGAGCAACGCAAGTGGCAGCAACCAGTTATGGGAGATGAACCCCGACGGTAGCGAGCGTCGCCAACTCACCAATACCGCAAAGAGCATCGAAGGTTTTGCCTTCTCTCCCGATGAGACAAAGGTAATCCTCGTCATGACCGTACAGAATGGTCCCAGCACCATAGACAAACATCCCGACCTTCCCCTTACTACAGGCCGTGTCATCAATGACCTCATGTACAAGCATTGGGACGAGTGGGTAGACGAAATCCCCCATCCTTTCCTTGCAGACTTTGACGGCGACATAGTAACCAACCCACGCGACATCCTTGAAGGCGAACTCTACGAGTCTCCCCTACGCCCCTTCGGTGGCATGGAGCAGTTTTCTTGGAGTCCTGACGGAAACACCATTGCCTACACCTGCCGCAAGAAATGCGGTGCCGACTATGCCAAGAGCACCGATAGCGATATCTATCTTTACAACATTGCCACAGGCGAGACGACCAATATCTGCAAGCTCTCGGCTACCGACAAGAACATGGGTTACGATACCAATCCCCAGTTCTCACCCGACGGTACCATGATCGCTTGGCAGAGCATGGAGCGCAACGGCTATGAGAGCGATTGGAATCGTCTCTATGTGATGGACCTCGCCACTGGCGAGAAACGCTTCGTAAGTCGCGCCTTTGACAGTAATGTGGATGAATTTGTATGGACCCCCGATGGTCGCGGTTTCTACTTTACCGGCGTATGGCATGGCGTATCAATGATCTATAGCCTAGACCTTGCAGGTAATCTCACCCAGCTTACTACAGGTCAATACGATTTTGGCGGCATTACCCTCATGGGCGACCAGATACTCTGCAAGCGCCACTCTATGGAGGAGGCCGACGAAATCTACTCCTTCCACCCCACTAAGGGAGACAAGCTCACCCAGCTCACCACCGAGAACAAGCACATCTATGACCAGATAGAGCGTGGCAAGGTAGAGCCCCGTTGGGTAAAGACAACAGATGGTAAGGATATGCTCGTATGGGTCATCTATCCTCCCCATTTTGATAAGAACAAGAAGTACCCCACCCTGCTCTTCTGCGAGGGCGGACCGCAGAGCCCCGTGAGCCAGTTCTGGAGCTATCGTTGGAATTTCCAGATTATGGCAGCCAACGATTACATCATCGTAGCCCCCAACCGTCGTGGCCTTCCCGGATTCGGTCTTGAGTGGAACGAAGCCATCAGCGGCGACTACGGTGGCCAGTGCATGAAAGACTACCTCACCGCTATCGATGACATGGCTCAAGAGCCCTATGTGGATGCCGACCGTCTCGGATGCGTAGGTGCCTCATTCGGTGGCTTCTCGGTATACTGGCTCGCTGGTCATCACGACAAGCGCTTCAAGGCCTTCATCTCTCATTCAGGTATCTTCAACCTCGAGCAGCAATACCTCGAGACTGAAGAGATGTGGTTTGCCAACTGGGACCTCGGTGGCGCCTACTGGGAGAAGAACAAGATGACCGAGCACACCTATAGCAACTCTCCCCACCGCTTCGTAGACAAGTGGGACACCCCCATCCTCTGCATTCATGGTGAGAAAGACTTCCGTATCCTTGCCTCACAAGGCATGGCCGCCTTCAATGCCGCTATCCTTCGTGGTGTACCCGCACAGCTCCTCGTCTACCCCGACGAAAATCACTGGATACTGCGCCCACAAAACGGTATCCTTTGGCAACGCACCTATTTCGAGTGGCTCGACAAGTGGCTAAAATAAGTGAGTGAAGAAAGCGCTTTTTAAGCATAAGAACATAAGTACATATCCGTATTCGATATCCCTGCTTATGTTCTTTGTTTTTTACTCCACACTCACGCGAATAATTGAGATATATGTCAACACCCATCAGCAAATCCGACACAACCATAATCTTTCCTTCTCGCCCTAGCAAGTCCCACACCCTTGCTTTGGCTCATAATGCTCTTGCCGATGCCACCGTGCTCGCCCAACTGCTTCATGTCATATACGAAGGTGCTGACCCTACGCGTTGGCATGCTGCCTGGGCCATTGAGAAGGTGGCTCATCAAGCGCCCCAACTTTTGCTCGGTGAGCGTCGCCGTCTCATGCACCTCGCCATGCATACGGATACAACTCATGGATTGCGTCGTCTATTGCTCACTACCCTACACCATCTCCCCGATGAAGAGGTCATTGATGTTGCCTTTTTCGATTATCTGCTCCAGCAGATGACCGACCTTCAATCACCTCCTGCCGTACAAGCCATCGCCATGAAACTCGCCGAGCGTCATAGCCGCATTGAGCCAGCCCTACACGACGAATTCCTATGCATCGTTCGCAACATAGAGCTCGACTATTATTCGCCCGCCCTACGCTCTGTCGCACGCCGATATATCAAGAGATGACACCATCATTCTCTTCCTAAAGTTTTAAGAAAAGACAACAAATCAGACAAAGCTTTCTAATAAAAATTTCAAATTAATATCTTTGCAAAATGAGAGGTATCTTGCACCTATCTGAAACGATATGGACTATGCCGTTAATACATCAGGTCTCCACGTCCTTTAACGGGGATTTTTATTAAATTATCATCTTCGTACATTATGATCAAGTCAATATTCATTGTGGGTATGGGGAGCTTCGCCGGTGGGGCGCTGCGCTACTACTTGTCTACACTTTTCAAGGGCTGGTGCGGACAGGGATTCCCCTACGCCACATTGGCGGTAAACCTCATCGGGTGCTTCGCCTTCGGCATGCTCTTCGCA
>JAFYMV010000023.1 GCA_017548225.1 Bacteroidaceae bacterium
GCGCAACCTACGAGGTCGCGCTCGAAGGAGTGGTCGTAGCGGGCAATCTCGTACCACTTACCCAGGTAGCGGTCGAGGTCGAATGAGGTGATGGTGCTGTTGTCCACAGTTTTCTGGGCAATGGCTGCTGTGCAGAGGCTCAGTAGAGCGAAAGAGAGAAGAACTGTCTTCATAGGAGGATATTTAGGCGTGTCACCCTGAACGGAGTAAAAAAGGTTTCGCAAAGTTGTGTGCGGGATTTTTCGCTTCGCTCAAGATGACACGGGGTTAGAACGTTACTGTGTTATCGACAGTTTATTCGATTGCAATGTTCTGCTGCATTTGAGGCTTTTCCTCTGTGGCCTTGCGGGGGAGCTTGATGTGGAGCACACCATGCCTTACCTTGGCTTTGATATGGGCCTTGTCCACATCGTCGGGGAGGACGAGGGTTTGCTCAAACTTGGCGTAGGAGAACTCTCGGCGGAGGAACTTGCACTCCTTCTCGTCGCAGCACTCGGGATCCTTGCACTCGCCGTCTTGGCACTCGCATTTGTGGTCCTTGCACTCCTTACCGTCCTTGCCGTCTTTTTCGTCGCAGTTGCAGCACTTCTCCATAGAGATGACCAGGTCGCCGGCCTCGTCGAGGTGGATGCGGAAGTCGTCTTTGGTCATGCCGGGGGCTGCCACCTGCACTTTATACTCGTCTTTCTTCTCGATGACGTTGATGGCGGGAGCGGTGGCTTTGGTGCGTCCCATCCAGTTGGTGTCGAAGAAATCACTGAAGATGCTCGGTACCCAGTCCTGACGGTACATTCTTTTCATTGGGGTCATAATTGGTTTCGTTTTAAAGGGTTAAACAAAATGGTTCAGTTATAATGTCTGCCGGTATGAAAAAGTTTGTTGGGGTGGGGTACTTTATTGTTCTTTAAGGAACGACCTTGGGGGCAAGAAAAAACTACTCCCCTTATCACTAAGAGGAGTAGCCGATAGATTGGATGATTAAGAAAAAGTTATTAAGGTAGCAGCTTTTGTTGTTGCTCTACTTGTATAACGCTTTCTTGTAAGAATGGTTCGTGACGGAAGGATAAATATTTTCGTCTTTCGTGCAGACCGAGCGTTTACTGTGCCGATACGCGGAAGACGATGCGGAAGTTGCCGTCGTTGTAGCTGGTGCTGCTGATGCGGAAACTGCCTATCTCGGCCGTGTGCTCTACGTGGGCACCAAGGCAGGGACAAACGTCGTAGTCGCCTACATAGACGAGGCGTAGGGTGTCGCTGGCATCGGCAGGTAGCTTACTCAGGTCGATGCTCTCGGGTACCTCGTCGCGTGTTACGTAGCGTGAGGTGATGAGGAGGTCGGCCGCAATGATGCGGTTCACCTCGGCCTCAATTGTGCGTATCTGCTCCTCGGTGGGACAGCAGGGCAGGTCGTAGTTGCACTTGCTCTTTTTTCTTTCTATATGGTTTACGCGCGAACGAGAGCAACCAAACATGCGCACCATGGCTTGGTTGAGGATATGCTCGGCCGAATGTGCAGGAGGAAACTCGGCCTTGTTGTGCTCGTTGAGGATGGGGGTATCTTCCATGCTGTTATTTATCGTTTTGGGGAAGTGTTACCTTTATGATTGCACCTGACCATCCGGGGGCGGTGAAGCGCACGGGAGTGTCGGGGGTGAGGGGGATTGTCATGGTCTCACCGGAAAGCAACTCGGTGGCTTCGATGGCATTGAACGTGGGCAAACCGAAGTAGTTGAATGCGTCGGTGGGTATGTTAACAGACATCTGTGTGTCCCACTCATCGAAGTTGGCCGCGATGAGCAACAACTCATTCTCGTGCTTGCGCAGGAAGGCGTAGTGGCGATGAGGGTTGAACTCTGCAGTGAAGGGGTTAACATACATGAGGTCAAAGAAGTCGCCCTCGCTGATGGCCTTCTCGTCGCGTGCGATATGGAGCAGGCGGCTATAGTAGTTTTGCAGGTCGCGTTCTCCATCGTTGAGGTCTTTGCCGGAGAAAGTGCCTCCGTCGCGCCAACGGCGCAGGGTGTCCACGCTCCAGTAGTCGAAGATGGTGGTGCGGCCATCGCGTCCGCTGAAGCCCTCCTGGTCCATGCCGCGCTCGCCCAACTCTTGGCCAAAGTATACCATGGTGGGGCAGGTGTCGATAGTGGCACTCACGAGCATGGCGGGTAGGGCAGGGCGTCCGTGGCCGACGATGAAGTCGGAAGCTAGGCGCTGCTCGTCGTGGTTCTCCATGAAGTGGAGCATATGGCTGCGTAGCTCGCCAAGGTTTTGCCATGTGCGGGTGATGTCGGTTGCCGACTGCTGATGGCGGATGATGCTGATGAGGGTGTCGTAGAGGCCTACCTTATCGTAGAGGTAGTCGAACTTGCCGTGCTTCACGTAGTTATAGTACTCCCATGTGTTGTATACTTCGGCAATGAAGATGATGTGGGGATACTTCTCTTTAATGATAGGTATCACCCATCCCCAGAACTGAAAGGGAACCATCTCGGCCATGTCGCAGCGGAAGCCATCGACACCTTTCTTGGCCCAGAAGAGCAGGATGTCGCGCATCTTGAGCCAGGTAGAAGGGAAGGGGTAGAAGTCGGTGCGCTCGCCCTCGAGGTAGTTGACACCATAGTTGAGCTTCACGGTCTCGTACCAGTCGTTGCGTGAGGGGTAGGCGTCGAAGCGGTTGTTACCCGTGGCGCGAGCAGGGCTCTCGGTATAGTCTTGCCAGTCTACCTCGCCGCCCAGCGTGGTGCCGGGAAGGTAGTAGAAGTTGTTCTTCGGAGAGAAGAAGAGGCTTGTGTCATCCTTCTCACCGAGGTCTACCACATTCTTGGGCTTGGCGTCGGAGTGGTAGCAGCGTGCCACATGGTTGGGCACGAAGTCGATGATCATCTTCAGTCCGGCATCGTGAGTGCGCTTCACCAGTTGGGTGAACTCCTTCATACGGTTAGGTATGTTGGTGGCGAGGTCGGGATCAATGTCGTAGTAGTCCTTGATGGCATAGGGTGAGCCGGCCTTACCCTTGACGGTAGCCTTGTGGTCGGGGCGGATTCCCTGTGCGCTATAATCTGTCTGTGTGGCATGCTCAATGACTCCGGTGTACCACACATGGGTGGTACCAAGTTTTTTAATGGCTTCAAGGGCTTCGGGGGTGAAATTGGCCAATTTGCCGCAGCCATTCTGCTCTATGCTGCCGTTAGGAACACACTCTGTATTGTCGTTGCCAAAGAGGCGAGTGAAAATCTGATAAAGGATGATTTTTTGCATGATTTAATGTCAACAGTCAACGGTCAACGGTCAACAGACAATTGCCGTTCGGGATGTTTATTAATGATTTTGTGAATTCTCTAAATATTGTATAATTTTATATATTCCGCTTGTAAGTTTTAGTAATTGCTCATGCAATTTCTCTCTGGTTTCTGGGGTGCAATACCCAAGATCTTCGCAAAGGTACAACATACTTTTGACTTCAGCACAACTTCCTTTAGCAATATTCAAATATCTGATAAAAACCGCATCAGAATTGTACTCTGAACCCTCTGCGATGTTATTCATAATGGAAACTGCAGCTCGTTGTATTTGGTCCCTAAAACCAAAATCTCGATTATCACTTAAGAGACGATAGATTTCCACTACGAATAGTCTAGCATCATGCCAAATTCTCAATTGCTCCAGTTTTCGACTACTCATACTTGTGCTCTTTGTAGTTCTGCTGTCTGTTGACGGTTGTCCGTTGACGGTTGACCTTTATTTAATCTTTCGGATTAATCCTGTCAACACATTGCCTGGGCCACATTCGGTGAATGATTCGGCGCCATCGGCAATCATGTTACGCACGCTCTGAGTCCAGCGAACGGGAGCGGTGAGTTGGGCTATGAGGTTAGCTTTAATTTCTTCGGGGTCGGTGTGGGGTAGGGCATCTACATTCTGATAAACGGGGCATTGGGGAGTATGGAACTCGGTACCCTCGATGGCTGCAGCAAGTTCTACCTTTGCCGGATTCATCAGCGGAGAGTGGAAAGCGCCACCAACACTCAAGGGGAGAGCGCGCTTGGCTCCGGCCTCGATGAGTTTCTCACAGGCGAGTTTGATGCCTTCGATGCTACCCGATATTACGACCTGCCCAGGGCAGTTGTAGTTGGCTGCCACGACGATATCGCCTTCTTTACTAATGCCTTTACATACTTTTTCTATGGCTTCGTCAGCCAAGCCAAGGATAGCTGCCATTGTAGAGGGGCGCGTCTCGCAAGCTTTTTGCATGGCCATAGCGCGGGCATACACGAGCTTGAGGCCGTCCTCAAAGGTGAGTGCGCCGCTGGCTACCATAGCCGAGAGCTCACCGAGTGAGTGGCCTGCGACCATGTCTGGGCAAAACTCATCGCCCATGCAGAGCGCAGTGATGACAGAATGAAGGAATACGGCGGGCTGGGTCACTTTGGTCTGACGCAACTCTTCGTCAGTGCCTTCGAACATGATATCGGTAATGCGAAAACCGAGAATCTCGTTGGCTTTCTCAAAAAGTTCTTTTGCTAAAGGGGAGGTTTCGTATAAATCTTTGCCCATACCAGGGAACTGGGCTCCCTGACCGGGGAAAACAAATGCTTTCATAAATCAGCGTTGTAGTTCGTTCTGTTACTTAAATAACGATGAATTCGACATTGTTTATTCAAATTGAACGCAAAGATAACATTTTTTCATTGTAATCAATGTAAAAAGTTGTACCTTTGTGCAATTATTTAAAGATAATGTGTGGCCGTGAGTGCTCCTACGCGGGAGTATCATGGTGCAAGACAAGGATATGGGAGAAATTAAAAGAGAATATACGGATGCAATGACCGGTTTCGGGCGATTGATGAAGCGAGTGATAGACTTTGTGGTCTCACTTGTCTGCATCGTTGTGCTTTCTCCCGTGATGCTGATTATCTTTGTTATCATCTCTCTCTCGGGGGGTAGTGCCATATATACGCAGGAGCGTATAGGACGCGGTGGCAAGCCGTTTACTATCTTCAAGTTTCGTACGATGCAGAAGGATGCCGAGAAGAATGGCATCTTGCGTACTGCAGACGAGCGTAGGGATCAGATGACCACATTTGGTCGTTTTCTTTGTGAATATCACTTGGATGAACTTCCCCAATTCTTCAATGTGCTGATTGGCGACATGTCGTTGGTGGGTCCGCGTCCCGAGCGTCAGGTTTTCATTGATCAGATAATGGAGGTAAATCCGAATTATGTACATATCTACAAGATGCGTCCTGGTCTGACCTCATTGGCAACATTGTATAACGGATATACCTATTCGTTGGAGAAGATGCTTGTTCGCCTTGATATGGATTTGGATTATCTCACCACGCGTTCGCTGTGGGGCGATTTTGTTATTGTGTGTAAAACGGCTGCTTCTTTATTCAGCGGAAAGAAATTCTAAAGGAACTAGATTGACATTCCCATGAAAGGAATGTATAACTAAAAAATAATAGGATGCACTCGCAAGTGCATCCTATTTTGTTAGAGGAACTGAACCTTTCCCTCTTATTTGTATATGGCTTTAGTGCCAGCTAACAGAGTATTCATCATCAGCGATACGATAGTCATAGGACCTACGCCGCCAGGTACGGGAGTGATGTATGAACATTTGGGGGCTACCTCGTCAAACTTCACATCGCCCGTGAGCTTGAATCCGCTCTTGCGTGTAGCATCGGGAACACGAGTAGTGCCCACATCGATGACTACGGCACCTTCCTGTACCATATCTGCAGTCACAAAGTTGGGCTGCCCCATAGCAGCAATAAGGATATCTGCCTCCTGGCACTCCTTTACCAAATCTTTGGAACGGCTATGGCATACGGTTACGGTAGCATCGCCAGGGTAGGCTTTCTGCATCATGAGGGTGGCCATAGGCTTGCCCACAATGTTGCTGCGACCCAAGATGACACACTTTTTACCTGAAGTCTCGATGTTATAGCGCTTGAGCAACTGCAGTATGCCATTAGGTGTAGCTGATACGAAACAGGGGAGTCCGATTGACAAACGACCTACATTGATGGGGTGGAAACCGTCGACATCCTTGCGGTAGTCGATAGCTTCAATGATGCGCTGCTCGTTGATGTGGCGAGGCAGAGGGAGCTGTACGATGAAACCGTCTACATCAGCATCTTTGTTCAGGCGGTCAATCTCTGCAAGCAGAGTATCTTCGGTAACATCGCTTTCAAAGCGAATGAGCGATGAGGTGAATCCGCATGCCTCGCACGCTTTCACTTTGTTGGCCACATAAGTCTCGCTACCACCATCGTGTCCTACGAGGATAGCTGCAAGGTGAGGGCGCTTCTCACCGCGTGCTACGCGCTCGGCTACTTCGGCTGCAATCTCTTGCTTGATTTGCTCCGATATGGCTTTTCCGTCAATGAGTTGCATGTTATCTTCTGAATTTAGGCATTCCCATTTTGCCCATGGGCATATTGGCAACATTCTTCATCATCTTGCGAGTCTGCTCGAACTGCTTGAGCAAGCGATTTACCTCCTGGATGTTGGTGCCGCTACCTTTGGCAATACGCTGACGACGGCTTCCGTTGATAGCTTCGGGGTGGCTACGCTCGTAGGGAGTCATAGAGTAGATGATGGCTTCTACGCTCTTGAAGGCGTTGTCGTCAATGTCAAGATCCTTAATCTGCTTACCTACACCGGGAATCATACCCATAAGGTCCTTGATGTTACCCATCTTCTTGATTTGGGCAATCTGAGTGAGGAAGTCGTTGAAGTCAAACTGATTGCGAGCGAGCTTCTTTGAGAGTTTCTTTGCCTCCTCCTCGTCGAATTGCTCCTGTGCCTTCTCTACGAGTGATACGATATCTCCCATGCCGAGTATGCGGTCGGCCATGCGAGAGGGATGGAATACATCGAGTGCTTCGAGTTTCTCACCAGTACCCACGAACATGATAGGCTTGCTTACTACGGTGCGGATAGAGAGGGCAGCACCACCACGAGTGTCACCATCCAGTTTGGTCAGTACTACGCCGTCAAAGTCGAGGCGGTCGTTAAACTCCTTGGCTGTATTCACAGCATCCTGACCTGTCATTGAGTCTACAACGAAGAGAATCTGATCGGGATCTACTGCATCCTTGATGGCTGCGATCTCCTGCATCATCTGCTCGTCTACAGCAAGACGACCTGCGGTATCGACGATGACTACATCGTAGTTCTTTGCTTTGGCTTCACGAATGGCGTTCAGTGCAATCTCGATAGGGTTCTTGTTTCCCTCTTCCTTATATACTGGCACCTCAATTTGCTCGCCCAACACTGAGAGCTGGTCAATAGCAGCAGGACGGTATACATCACAAGCTGCGAGCAAGGGGCGACGGTGCTTCTTGTTCTTGAGCATCAACGCGAGCTTACCTGACATGGTTGTCTTACCCGATCCTTGCAGACCGC
Organism: Bacteroidaceae bacterium; assembly: GCA_017548225.1. Classification (GTDB taxonomy): domain Bacteria; phylum Bacteroidota; class Bacteroidia; order Bacteroidales; family Bacteroidaceae; genus UBA1189. The sequence continues at coordinate 7,414 of JAFYMV010000023.1, forward strand.
TCATAAGGATTACCGAAGGGTGTCCTTTGAGTTCGAGCTCTACGGTATCGCCACCCATGAGGGCTGTAAGCTCATCATGTACGATCTTTACCATCAACTGGCTGGGGCGGACGGCTGTGAGTACATTCTGACCCAAAGCCTTCTGCTTCACCGTGTCGGTAAAGGTCTTGGCTACTTTATAGTTGACATCGGCATCAAGTAATGCCTTGCGTACATCTTTGAGGGTTTCCGCTACATTGACTTCGGTGATTTTTCCTTCACCTTTAAGTATCTTAAATGATCTTTCGAGTCTTTCGCTTAAGTTTTCAAACATAGTAATTTAGCTGTTGATTTCAATTAAGGTGCAAAGATAGTGCAAGCCGAGAGAAAAAGCAAGTTTACTTGCATTTTTCCAAGGCGCCGCCTATCTTCAAACTGCAAAGCAGGTTAAAATAGTGCAAGCCGAGAGAAAAAGCAAATCTCAACGAGCGATAGTAGAGCAAATGCTTGCATTTCTTCTACAGAGCGAACTTGGGACTAAATTAAGTTAGGCTTACTTATAAAACAAGCCCCGCTATAGGGCGAGGCTTGATTTAAATGAATATGATTCCTTTTATCTCATGTCGATAACTTCATCGGCAGGAAACTCTTTCTCCGGATAGGTGAAGAAGTCTTTCGAAAAGGTTAGTCCGTTTCTCATAGAACGCACCTCTATCGTGTGAGGATATCCTACAGAGGTGATGAGTTCGAGTGCAGCAAGGCTTCCGTCGCTATGGATGTATATGTTGACGCTTGACAATTCTTGTTCCTCGTCAATAGCCTCTAGTGTTACCATGTGGCTAGGCTTGCCGTTGAGTATCTTTTCTCCTCCGTCTATCGCGGTGAAATACTCCTTATAGCTGCTCAACAATAGGTAAGGGTTGATGTTTTGCTGCTCTTCAATAGTGGGGTTGTTGATGTATACTTCGTTGTATCCACTGTGCTGCTGTAGAGTCCACTGCGTAGTGCCGTCATACCAAATCTTCATCTCATCGGTATCGTAGGCGAACTTTTGTCCGTCCATGAGCAGTTTGCCGCTGATGCGTATGTCCTCCTCATTGATGCGGAATGTAATTTCCGTACCCTTGTTTTGTAGCTTCTCAACCGCCTTGTTGAGCCACACTTCTGCTGCTCCCTGTGCTGCAGCAGGTACTATGGGAAGCATCATCAATAGAAACATGATGATGCCCATAGCGATATTCTTGGATGTGTTGTATACAGTCGTTTGCATATTGTTGTTTTTTACCTTTCTCTAAAATGATAGACTATGCAATGTGCAAAAGGTTTATCGGATGAACAACAATTCGCGATACTTGGGCAAGGGCCATAAGCTGTCGTCCACCACTTCCTCAAGGTCATCGATGTACGAGCGCAGCTCTTCGAGCTTGGGAGCGACGGTGTCGTGATAGGCTACTGCCTTCTCATAGAGTCCGCCAATGCGATTGGCCACCTTGCGGCATGCAATCATCTCGGCTACGCCACTCTCAATCTTGTGCACAAGGCCTGCGATGCGGCGTATGAGGTTGATGTTCGAGGCCGAGAGGGCTTCGCCTTCAGCTCCGAGAATCTCTTTCATCTTATACACATTGTCTACCAATTGGCTTTGGTATTTTGTGGCTACGGGGATGATATGGTTGATAGCCATATCGCCGAAGATGCGGGCTTCAATCTGTATCTTCTTGGTATATATCTCCCACTTGATTTCGTTGCGTGCCTCCAACTCTGCGCGGCTCATGATGTTGAGGCTCTCAAACATCTCTACGCTAGTCTCATTGGCATACGCCTTGAAGATGTCGGGGGCAGAGGTTTCGCAATCGAGTCCGCGGCGTGCCGCTTCGGCTTTCCACTCATCGCTATATCCATTACCGTCAAAGCGGATGGGCTTGCAGTAGGTGATGAGCTTTTGTATCTCCTTGATGAGTGCCTCACGCTTATCCATACCAGCTTCGATGAGTGCATCTACATGCTTCTTGAACTCTGCCAACTGCTCGGCTACAGCGCCATTGAGCGCAATCATGGCACAAGCACAGTTCGCTTCAGAGCCTACAGCGCGGAATTCAAAACGGTTACCTGTGAAGGCGAAGGGTGAGGTGCGGTTACGGTCGGTGTTGTCGATAAGCAACTCGGGGATCTGCGGCATCTCGAGAATCTTCTTGCCTGTCTTACCGGCAATCTTGAAAAGCTCCTCGCTCGACGAGTTCTCAAGTGCATCAAAGAGCGTGGTGAGCTGCTGGCCGAGGAAGGTAGAAATGATGGCAGGAGGCGCCTCATGGCCACCCAAGCGGTGTGTGTTGGTGGCGCTCATGATAGAGGCCTTCAGCAGTCCGTTGTGGCGGTATACGGCAGCCAAAGTGTTTACAACGAAGGTGATAAACATCAAATTGTCTTCGGTTGTCTTGCCGGGCGACATCAAGCGGTGTCCGCGGTCAGAGCCGAGACTCCAGTTGTTGTGCTTTCCCGATCCGTTGATGCCGGCAAAGGGCTTCTCGTGTAGCAGGCAACGGAATCCGTGCTTGCGGGCAATCTTCTTCATGAGAATCATTACCAGCATGTTGTGGTCGCAAGCGATGTTGGTCTCTTCGTAGATAGGGGCCAACTCAAATTGGTTGGGAGCAGCCTCATTGTGTCGTGTCTTGGCAGGAATGCCGAGTTTCAAGGACTCAATCTCCAACTCCTTCATGAAAGCCGCTACACGCTCGGGGATGGCGCCAAAGTAGTGGTCTTCGAGCTGCTGGTCTTTGGCGGAGCCATGTCCC
>JAFYMV010000171.1 GCA_017548225.1 Bacteroidaceae bacterium
ATGACGATGAACAGCCTTCAATACATTCACCAAGAAGGTCACAAACTGCAAGTTTTGGTATGGATTCTTACCTGGTGCAACAAGGTTGACACCAGTATTGGTACCCAATGACCAGTTGCAGTGTTTACCACTACCGTTCACGCCACCGTATGGTTTCTCGTGAAGTAATACGCGGAAATGATGATGGTGCGCCACTTGCTCCATAAGCGACATAATCAGCTGGTTATGGTCGCTGCCTAAGTTCGCTTCTTCGTATATTGGTGCCAACTCAAATTGGTTTGGTGCTACCTCATTATGGCGTGTTTTAACTGGAATACCCAACTTCAATGCCTCTTCCTCCAACTCGGTCATAAACGCCAATACTCGCTCTGGGATGATACCAAAATAGTGGTCATCCAACTGTTGATTCTTGCTCGAATAGTGTCCCATCAAGGTGCGACCGGTCATCAGCAAGTCAGGGCGAGCTGCAAACAATGATTCGTCCACCAAGAAGTACTCTTGCTCCCAACCTAAATAAGTTGTCACGCGCTTCACATTGCGATCAAAATAGTTCGCCACGCCCACTGCTGCCTTGTTCACAGCCGCAATCGAACGCAGCAATGGTGTCTTATAATCTAAGGCTTCGCCCGTGTACGCGACGAAGATCGTAGGGATACACAATCGGTCACCTATCACAAATGCAGGTGATGATGGATCCCATGCGCTATATCCGCGTGCCTCAAAAGTGTTACGTATACCGCCTGAAGGAAAAGATGAAGCGTCAGGCTCTTGTTGATAGAGCACTGAACCCGAGAACTTCTCAATTGGTTTACCATTGTCATCAAAATCAAAAAACGCATCATGTTTCTCTGCTGTACCACCTGTTAATGGTTGAAACCAGTGGGTATAGTGAGTCGCACCGAGGTCCATAGCCCACTTTTTCATACCGATAGCTACGCTATTGGCTATGTCACGGCTCAAGGTCTTCTCGTTGTCCATCAACTCGAACAACTCGTCAAGAATATTGCTAGCGATATACTCCTGCATTTTCTCGCGCGTAAACACGTTTTGTGCAAAGATTACACTAGCACGAGTATTAGGTTTCTCTACGGCTACTGGCTTATGATTGAGCGCCATCTTGACTGCTTCGAATCGAATGTTGTTGCTTGTCATTTTATGTTGATTTTTGATTTTAATCGGATTGAATTTTGTTTTGTGCCGCAAAATTACGTTATTTTTTTGATATATGCAAGGTTTTTGGTGAAAATCTTCGGAAAAAGTGATTTTTTGTCCTTTGACGGTTAAGCGGTTAAATGGTTAAGCGGTTAAACGGTTGTTCGGTGAGGGGCTTGGGTGGTTTGTAAACTCTATTTTGCATTTTTAAGGCTTGTGCGAAAAAAATCTCCTAAATTACTTGTGTAATTCAAAAAAAAGTTGTAATTTTGCAAGCAATTTAAAATAAATTGCACAAAAGATGGCGATTCAACGCAACATAGTACAAATTCCGGCTCTGGTGGATCTTCACGTCCACTTCCGTGAGCCGGGTTTTTCGTATAAAGAGACTATCCTCACGGGCAGTATGGCAGCGGCCGCATCGGGTTACAGTGCGGTGTTCACGATGCCTAATCTCAATCCTGTTTCTGACACCCTTGAGCATCTGCAAGAGCAACTTGATATCATCCGTCGTGACACATACACGGGTGTTTACCCTTATGCGTCTATCACCATTGGACAGAAGGGTGCAGGCCAGCTAGTTGACTTTGAGGCATTGGCTCCTCATGTGAAGGGGTTCTCTGACGATGGCCGTGGCATTCAAGATGAGGCACTTATGCGCGAAGCCATGAAACGCTGTCGTGCGGTAGATCGTCTTATGGTGGCTCATTGCGAAGTAGAAGCCTTGCTCAATGGCGGCTATATTCACGCAGGAGAGTATGCTAAAAAACACAATCATCGTGGCATCGTGTCTGAGAGCGAGTGGCAAGAGATTGAACGCGACATCCGTCTGGTAGAAGAGACAGGGTGTCGTTTTCATATTTGCCATATCTCAACCAAAGAGTCAGTCGAACTCATTCGCCAAGCCAAGGCCAAAGGACTTCCTGTCACATGTGAGACAGCGCCACACTATTTGCTCCTCTCTGACAAGGACTTGCAAGAGGACGGCAAGTGGAAGATGAACCCACCTCTCCGTGCGGAGGAAGATCGTCTTGCGCTCATCGAGGGTATCAAAGATGGCACCATCGACTGTATCGCTACCGACCATGCACCTCATAGCGAGGAGGAGAAGAGTAGGGGTTTGGAGAAAAGCGCTTTTGGTATCGTAGGAATAGAAACAGCTTTCCCACTTATGTATACCCACTTTGTCAAAACGGGTATCATCACCTTCGAGCGCCTCATCGAACTCATGTCTAGCAACCCTGCTCGTATCATCGGTATCGACAATAGCAACTCCTTTGCTTACTACGATTTAGATGCTTGCTACACGATTGATCCTGCGAACTTTCTTTCTCTAGGCAAAGCAATGCCATTCGAAGAATGGGAAGTGTACGGCAAATGCGTAAAGACTATTGTAAACGGCATAGTTGTTTACAATAATTCGGTTAATAACGGTTAGTATCGGTTAATATCGGATTGAAATGAAACAAGTTATATTTGAAATAAAATCCAACGAACAGATAGCCAAGAATGTCTATCGTATGCTTCTTGCTGGTGATACCACAGGCATTCTTCCTGGGCAGTTCGTCAATATCCGCGTAGCGGGACAGTTTCTCCGTCGCCCTATCTCGGTGTGTAATATCACAGACGGCCTTCTCACTATTATATATAAAGTAGTAGGCG
>JAFYMV010000172.1 GCA_017548225.1 Bacteroidaceae bacterium
CATAGGAGGAGTACCCTCGTAGAGGGGGAGGTGGTACGATTATTTGCACGAGAATACCCCCTCCGCTTCACTTCGTTGCGCTCGTCCCCCTAATTTAAGGGGACAATCCTTAAACAAGCACTTATATCGAACTCACGTTATTTTTATCGGACAGCCGCCCCTGTAGTCGTCTAATATTGTAAATATGGAGACATTAGACACAAGCCCATCGCTAAATCTATTATGAAGGCTTATTATTCATCTGTCTCGTGATTATTTCAAGACATCTTTATCGGACAGCCAACGTAATTTCGGGGAAATCAGCCTTTTAGAGGGGCTTGAAAATATAAAACATACTCAACTACCGCCACAATGGTAGCAAAGTAAGCATTTAGTGAACTATGTGATTTTTATCGGACACCAATAATTATTTAATCGATTTATAGGGATGATTAAATATATTTTTACTAATTTTGCAATTGCTTTATATGCCGTAGTGTGCATAAAATGCACGAGAGTTGTGAATAATTATTTAAAAATCAGTCAATAAAACTAAAAACCAATGAAAAAGCTGTTAAGTTTTCTTTTGGCTATAGTAGGCGTAGCGCCACTGATGGCCGACAAGATTGAGTCTTCGGCAACCCTGCCCAATGCAGGAAAGCCCGAGCATGTGTATACCATGATGAATGGTAATAATTTGTATGTAAGTGGCTTGACTGCTCCTACGCAGAATGCTGCCAACTATGGTCAGTTTGCCTTCTATGCTGTTAGTGGTGTTGATGGTGCTTACTACATTTATAGCCATACGGCTAAGAAATGGCTCACCTATGCCAAGGCTGCTAGTTACAACAATGGTAAGGACTTCGTAAAGATGTCTGATGTAAAGGAAGAGGGTGCTTACTTTAAGGTTAACAACTATGATGGCGACCTCTACGAGTTGCAGCCTTATACCACATCAGGTAGTAACGATAAGTATGTAAACTGGTATCAAGGTGTTGGAGGTAACCCACTTGATGGAAATAACACATTGGGCCTTTGGCAAGATGCAGGTTCTAAGGATGCAGGTAGCCGTTATACCTTTACCGAGGTTACCATCGTAGAGCGTACTTACACTATTAACATTCCGGATGGTCAGACCATTAAGATTGGTGATAAAACTTATGCTAATGGTGCAACCTATACCATAGAGGGTGTTGTCTCTAAAGGTGATGTCACGGTTAATGCTCCCGCTGGGAAGTTTGCTACCGTAGCTATTGACGATGTAAATTGCACTATCAATGTGTATTTTGCAACACTTCCCACTCAGCCTACAACAGTGGCTTATACAGTTCCTTCTGTGTATCCTATCCAACAGGATGCCGTAGGTGCTGCAAAGTGTGAGGAGAAGGAGGGGGTATACACCTTGAGCAACAATGTACTTGCAGCTTCGTTCATGCGTTTGGGTGATGCTATCTACTTTGCGGGTTCTGAGGCTATGAACCTTGAGGCTGGTACTGAAATCTTTACTGTGGCTTTCGGTAATGGTGATAATGTTCCTGCTTCTGCAATGACTTTAAATAATGTCGTTGTTGAGAATCTTGAGGCTAATGCTACTGCTATTGGTGGTGCTGAGCACTTTGCCGGTAAGCAGATTGTTGCTAACTATGAGTACGCTTATAAGGATAGCACCGTATCTATCACATGGCGTGCTATCTTGCGTGATGGATCACATTATCTGCGTACTGAGATGGATCTCTATGGTGTGAATAATGTGGATATGTTTAACATCATTCCCATGATTTACAATGTGGATACCAAAGCTGCTGGTTCAACTCCTGCAGTAGTGGGCAACACTCGTGGTGCAGTGCTTATGAGCAATAAAATATTTGCAGGTCTTGAGACTCCTACAGCTTACAATACAGTAGGCGGTGCTACCGGTGAGGAAGACTACTGGAATCTTACAAAGACTTATGATGCAGTGTCACTTGCTGCTACTTCTTGGGTACAGCTTACTGAAGCTGAGGCTGAAGCTGTAAAGCGTGTTGAAGAGGCTACTGGTGCTACTCATCCCAACCTCTTTGCGTACAGTCAGACAGGAATGGAACTGAAAAAAGGCCAAAAGGTAGAGGTTAAAGTTGAGTATAAGAGTGGTGCGCATCGTCTCAATTTCGGTGGTGCTGACCTCGTGGCGGCAAATGGTGATATCGTGGCTAGCGACTACCACAAGGGATATTCTGGTACCGCACATGAAAAGAATGTGTTCACCATTGTAGCACCCGCTGATGGTACCTTTACCATTCGCTTATTTGTGGAAAATAAGACCGAGGCTATTGATGCTACAAGCCAGCTCACCACCAAGGTATATACAGCTAAGGAGGGAGTTGTAGTAAATACTGATATTGTAGGTATTCAAGGTCGTTGGAGCCGTAACACCACCCTAGAGAAGGGTGAAACTTGGAAGGTTGGAGCTGTTGTAGGTCTCATCGCTCAAGATGGTACCGAGGCTAACGCTGATATCCATTCTACTCAGAAGCGCCGCTCATTCCTCGCTTACTCAGAGCGCGAGCGTGCAGTACCTTGGCGTGCTAACCCCGTATATATATCATGGTACGAGCTTAATATTGATCGTAACAATGCTGCCCCTGGTAGCGAGCCTAACAATATGACAGCTGATCAAGTGCTTGATGTACTTGACCATTGGAAGAGTGACTTCTATGATCGCTATGGTATAGCTCCCAATATGTTCGTTATCGATGATGGATGGGATACTTATGGTGAGTGGAAGTTCCACGCTGGCTTCCCCAACGAGATGCGTGATATTGCAGCTGCTGCCAAGGAAATGGGTGCAGGCGTTGGTGCATGGCTTGGCCCGGTAGGTGGCTATGGTCAGAGCGGTAACTATCGTCGTAACTATTGGAGCGACAAGGGTGGTATGCAGCTCTCTAACCCCCGCTACTACAAGGCGTTCAAAGATGCAGCATTTAACCTCGTATGTAATCAGGATGGTACAACTGGTTATCAACTGGGTAGCGACAATTACACCTTCTTCAAGTTCGATGGTATCTCTGCTCAATTCTCGGCTACTGGTCCTGATAGCGGCGATACAGGTAACGAAAATGCCGAGGGTATTATCCGCCTCGAGCGCTATGTGCGTGAGGAGTTGCGTGAGGATATTTTCTTCAATACTACCGTAGGTACATGGGCTTCACCCTTCTGGTACCAGATCACCGATGCTACATGGCGTCAGGAGAACGACCACGGTCGTGTAGGTAACAATAGTATCAAGCGTGAGAACTGGATTACCTATCGTGACGAATTGGTATATCGTAACTACGTTACTAACTCTCCTATCTGTCCTATCAACACCTTGATGACTCACGGATTTATGCTTACAAAGTTTGGTCCTCCTGCTGGTGATGAGCGCGATTATGATGCGGTTCGTCGTGAGTTGCGTTGCGCATTCCTTTGCGGATCGGGTATGGTAGAACTTTATAATGATTACGATTTGATGAACAGCATCAATGGTGGTGCTCTTTGGGCAGATCTCGCTGAATGCATTGCATGGCAGAAGCGTAATGTAGATGTGCTTCCCGATGCACACTGGGTAGGTGGTAATCCTTGGACAGGTTCAAAGGCTGAAGTTTATGGTTGGGCTGCATGGAATGGCACAAAGGCTACTCTTGCTTTGCGTAATGGTGCCAACAATGCGCAGACATACACCTTCACTTTGCGTAGCGCTCTGAATATTCCTGCGGGAGTTAAGGGTAGTCTCATTTTGCACAGCTCATTCGGCGAGCAGGAGGCTCTTGAAGGACTTACCGAAGGTCAGGCTATCGACTTTGATGCTGAGATTACTGTGAATCTTCCCGGTAGCAGTGTATATGCATTCGATGGTATTACCGCAACAGCTGCTATCAATAAGGTGAAGAGCATTGCTCTCAGCACAGAGAATGGTGAAACTGAAGTGCCCGTAAATCGTACTTTGGTAGTGAATGCTGTTGCTAACGAAGGTGCTACTTTCCCCGTGGTGAAGTGGAGCACCAGCAATCCTGAAGTTGCTACAATTGTAGGTGGTCTTGTGATACCCAAGAAAGAGGGTGAAGTTACCATTACTGCTACTGCCATTGATGGCTCAGGTGTGTCAGTATCGGTAACTCTCAATGTGACTCCAAAGCTATTGGAGCCTTATAGCACTAACTTTGATAAGAATGCGAATCCTACACGCACTGATCGCTATATTAACAAAATAACTTTTGTGGAAGAGGATAAGGATGAACAGGAACTTACTGTTGGTGTGGCTAAGCCTTACATTGATAAAACGGCAGAAGTGCTCACCTGTACTCCTGGTGCTGAGGTTACTGTAATCTTCGACAAGACAGGAACTTGGATGAATGGTTATGTGTATATTGACTTTGATGGAGATCAACAGTTTTCTTTCAACGATGGGCAAACTGATCAAAGCGGAACAGATGTGGTATCGTATAGTTTCTATACCGGTAATTTCAATGATGATGTAAATAACGGAGTAAACTCTGCTGGTGAGAGTCTTACAGATAATAGCCGTAATACGATGGTATGTCCCTCTTTTACCGCACCAACCGAATTAGGCGACTATCGCATTCGCTTCAAGATGGATTGGAACAGTATTGATGCTGGCGGACAGATTGCTGCAGATGGAACATGTACTGGCACTAATGGTTTCCTCGCTAATGGAGGTTCGATTGTAGATGCTACGCTGCGTGTGGAAGCTATGTCTACAAATGCCTCAATGATTGTTGGTACTCAGTCTTCAGTTTTCTATGACTTGCAGGGTCGTCGTGTAGAGAATCCTTCTAAGGGTATCTATATCAAGGACAATAAGAAAGTGGTTCTTTGATAAATACTACTTGACACGATAGCAAATCCCTCCATTTTGGGGGGATTTGTTGGTTTTAAAGGGGTAATGTGTAGAGTTGGCTGTAAATAATTGGGTAGTTTTGTGCATACAAATTGTATAGTATGATAAAAAGATGTAAATTCGCACTATAAATATAAAAAACAGAAAAGTAAGAATATGAAACCTATCGTAAGTATTATCATGGGCAGCACCAGTGACTTGCCCGTAATGGAGAAGGCTGCTGCATTTCTTAATGATATGAAGGTGCCTTTTGAGATGAATGCCTTGTCGGCTCATCGTACTCCCGAGGCAGTAGAGTCATTTGCCAAAGGTGCTGCTGAACGTGGTATCCGTGTTATTATCGCTGCTGCAGGTATGGCTGCTCATCTTCCAGGTGTGATTGCTGCTAGTACTACTGTGCCTGTTATCGGTGTGCCTATTAAGAGTACGCTTGAGGGTATGGATGCATTGCTTGCCATTGTGCAGATGCCTCCTGGTATTCCTGTAGCTACTGTAGGCATCAATGCTGCGCAGAATGCAGGTATTCTTGCTGTGCAGATGTTGGCACTCTCTGATGCTGAACTTGCTACTCGCTTTGCCGCTTTCAAGGAGAGCCTCAAGCGTAAGATCGAGAAGGCTAATGAGGAGCTCAAGACTGTGAGCTATGAGTATAAGGTGTGATTTCGGATAAAAGAATAGTACATCAATCGTATCAAAATAAAAAGCGACCTTATTAAGGTCGCTTTACTTATGTTTGCGCGTGCCTTATGTGCGGAGTTTAAGACCAGCAAAGATGGTGTCGGGCTTAAAGGCGAATACCGAGGCCATTTCTCCCGACATGCAGAAGCCACACTGATCGCACTTGTCGGTGCCATGACCTATGCAGAGACCGCGACTGCCATCGGGGTAGATGAAGTTGGTCACCCAGCATCGCTTGGTGAACTTGCCAGTTTTCATCAGCTTCAGACCTGAAACGGAGTTCATGATGGGGTAGCCCTTTTTCTTATACTCTATCACGCGGTCGATAATCTCGGCACGCTTCTCCATATCCAAAGCGAGGTACTCGGTGCCCTCGAAGGGAGTGTGGAAGTTGATAGAGATTTGCTCAATGGCGGGATTGTTCTTGGCATACTCAATAGTGTCATCTACTGCAGTGTAGTTGAGTGTGTTGACTACCATGTTGACGCTCAAGTGTGGGTGACCGCATTCTGCGATATTCTTCTCCAATTTGGCAAAGGTTCCCTTGCCGCGTACCTCTTCGTGATAGCCATTCACACCGTCAAGGCTCACCCAGATAGAGTCGGCAGTACTTCCTTTGAAGGGGAGTTGTGCATTGGTGGTAATGGTGCATGAGAAGAAACCGATTTCTTTGGCCAAAGCGATGAGGTCGTTGATGCGTTTGTCGCCATCTTTCCAGATGGTAACTTCGCCGCCCTCGAAGTCCACGAAGCGTGAGCCTTGGTCATAAGAGTACTGCAGGTGTTCTCGCACCTGCTCGTAGGTCATATTGTGCGGATTCTTGAGTTCGTATACACTGCAGTGCTTGCAACGCAGATTGCAGATGTCAGAGATGAAGAGGACGGTCTGAAGCGGTGCGCGACGACCGAAAAAGCGTGCCCGTATAAACCATTGGGCGAGGTAGAATAGCTTGCACATGACAAATACCTATTATTTTACAATAAAATTCACTATGATAATTATGAAACAGAACATGGTGACAATGTTGCGCGCGGTGAGCCAACGTAGCATGAACCAGTCGAGCCCTGCTTGACGGAAGCGGTTGAAGTCACCCATTGGTCCCATCCATCGCTTGGGTTCCAAAGATGTCTCCTTGTGGTTAACAAAGTCTCGGAGTGAGCTTACGAGCCACAATGATACTGGCATTACCAATAAAACTGCTAAATAAGCCCAATGGAGTAGGCCAAGTGATACACCTATTGCAACGATGACGTAGGGGGCAATATTTGCAAATGCCGAGAGGGCTATTTGTCCGTTCTTTCCCCCCATAAGGTGTGCCATGGTAATCTTACCCATCTTCTTGTCAGGTACAGCATCTAGCACAGAATGTGAGTATACGATATTCATTACGAGCAGGCCTACTGCGGTAGAAAGCAACCATATCTTCCAATCTACTATGCCAGTTACAGAGTAGTATACACCACTCATCATTAGCGGACCGAACATGATGAAGATGACCAATTCTCCCAAGCCGCGGAAGCCGAGTTTTAAGGGACCACCCGAATAAGAGGCCCCAATGATAAGTGCTGCTACTGCCCAGACGAGAATCATCCACCCACGAATAGCAAAAATGATTACTCCCATTGCTGCAGCAATTCCCAAGAAGCATGCTATAGCTTTTGTCAGCTGCTTCACGGTAGCTTCTCCTGAAGTGAGGTAGGGATACTTGGTCATACGACCACGAAAGCCCTCTCCCACTACCTCTTTGCGTGCTTCTGCCGAGCCTACACGGTAGTCGAAATAGTCATCAAGTAGGTTCATTCCCAGGTGTAGGAACATTACGCCCACCAATGCTGTCAATGCAGCAATCCATGAGAATTCTTCATTGCCATACGATAATGCCACTGCAGTGATGGCAGGGAGCATACTCTGCGGCAACGAAATTGGCCGCGCATTTTGGAACCAAGTTTTAAATGTACTCATTATTATATGTATACGAATTAATATAATTATATGTTGGAGAGACAAAATTAGTGTAAGTCGACCGAAAAAACAAGTTCACTCGCATTTTTCTATGGCTTTGGATTGATTTATAATACCTCTCTCGTGTTAGTTTCTTTATAGTGATATTCTAATTTCATTGCATAGAAACTGGAGTTTCTCTTTGTCTAGACTAAAATCTTTCTTCATCTAGATGGGGCCTGAGCAGGGGAGTATCCAATTTTGATTAGCCTTCCCGCAAAAGAGAGTCGTACCTTGTATAGAACTTTACGGGATATGGCGGAGATGTCTTATTTTGCTTTATTTGTTGTCGTCACAAATTTAGTAGAGGTAAGCATCAATATTTTGCGGGCAGTACCGCCCTTACGAGTTAAGAGGAAAGAGTGCACTTACCACGCCGACAAAGTTCACGCAAAGTTGTCAACGCCCCTTGAGATTCGAACGATGAGCAGAACGAAAGTAGTCTGGGCTATATTTTGGGTAGCTTTATTTGACCAATCAAAATCATTTGTTTACTTTTGCAGTGAAAAGAGTGTTTTGACAATATGTAAGACTAATATACATGATGAACTTGTTCAACTATACGCGCCGCACAAGCCAGGAGATTCAGGTTGGCGGTACTCCGTTGGGTGGAGATAATCCTATCCGTGTGCAGTCTATGACTACTACAGCCACTACAGATACCGAAGGCTCGGTGGCACAAGCAAAACGAATTATTGAGGCTGGTGGTGAGTATGTACGCCTTACAACACAGGGGGTACGCGAGGCCGAGAATTTGCGAGAAATTAATGCAGCGTTGCGTTGTCAGGGCATCGATACCCCGCTCGTGGCTGATGTGCATTTCAATGCTCGCGTGGCCGATGTGGCGGCGCTCTATGCGGAGAAGGTACGCATCAATCCCGGTAACTATGTGGACAC
>JAFYMV010000173.1 GCA_017548225.1 Bacteroidaceae bacterium
GTGCTGCGCAAGTATCGCACGGTGATATTCATACACGGATGCTTCTGGCATGGGCATGAGGGATGCCGCTACTTCGTACTTCCCAAGAGCAACACGGAGTTCTGGACGGCGAAGATCGAGCGTAACCGCGAGCGTGACCTTGAACGACGCGCCCAGCTGAAGCAGATGGGATGGCACACCATCGTAGTATGGGAGTGCCAGTTGAAGCCGAAGACGCGCGAGGCTACATTGGCCGAGCTGGAGCATCTGCTACACAAGACATATATAGAGAACCTTCGCCCACGCAAGACGGCGGTATACTCGTTTGACACCGAGCCCGCACTGCTGGCGGCAGAGGAGTTCATCTAATTGAAAATTGAAAGTTTGCCATCCGGATGGTAACACTAAACACTACACCCTAAACAAGTAACAAAACTTATGAAACAAATCGAAGTAGTTGCTGCTATCATAAAGCACGAAGGTAAGTACCTTGCCACCCAGCGTGGCTATGGCGAGTTCAAGGGATGGTGGGAGTTCCCCGGAGGCAAGATAGAGCCCGAGGAGAGCCACCATGAGGCTCTGGTGCGCGAGATACGCGAGGAGCTGCGCATGGGCATCGGCGTGGAGCGCCTGCTGTGCACCACGGAGTATGACTACCCCACTTTTCACCTCACCATGCACTGCTACCTATGTCATATCACAGAGGGCACACCACACCTCACTGAACACCTCGAAGCCCGATGGCTCGCCCCAGAGGAGCTACACTCCTTACAATGGCTACCGGCTGATGTGGAGGCAGTGGAGTTGATAAGGTATCGCAAATGAGCGATTATAGATTACGATTACAATTAACTTGCGCACTCTCTAACTTTTTCGAAAAAACTTCGTACATTTACGACAGTGTCGTTAAGATTCTCTCGCTCGCTGCAAAAAATATTGAAGTAAGAATTACTCCTTTGAGGAGATAAATCTCCTGTCGTCGTCAAACGAAGTTCGCCGCCCGAAGGGGCCAAAGGCAACCGACGCTTTCATTGACTTCAGCCCCTACGGGCGTCGACCTAAAGGTTCCGCGTCGGCGCTCGCTTATTCGTACCTTTACGGCAAGTCGTTTAGGTACTCCCGCTCGCTGAGAATAAAACAATGCCTCGATTCATGAAAGCAAGCTTTCTTAATCAATGCATTGTTTATTCGCTCGCTTATTCGTACCTTTGTAGAAAACAAGCACAGATGAAAGAAGGTAATAACATCATACTCTATCAAGACGATAACGAGATAACCCGTGTGTCGGTGCGCTTTGCCGATGAGGATGTGTGGCTCACACAGAATCAGTTGGCAGAGATATATGATACGACCAAGCAGAACATTAGCCAGCATATAGAAAACATTCTGAATGATGGTGAGCTGGATGCAAATCGAACTGTAAAGGATTTCTTGACAGTTCGCCAAGAGGGCAATCGCCAGGTGCAACGAAGCATCGTGCACTATAACCTCGACATGATTATTGCTCTCGGTTATCGTGTGCAGTCGCAAGTGGCTACCCGCTTCCGCAGATGGGCTACGCAACGCTTGCATGAGTATATACAAAAGGGCTTTGCTATGGATGACGAGCGATTGAAGCAGGGGGGTAACCGCTACTTCCGCGAGTTGCTACAACGCATCAGAGACATCCGTAGCAGTGAACGCAACTTCTACCAACAGGTGACTGATATCTATGCCACGGCCACAGACTATGACCCGCGTAGCGAAATGACTAAGAACTTCTTTGCTACGGTGCAGAACAAACTACACTATGCCGTGCACGAGAATACGGCGGCAGAGGTGATCTATCACCGAGTGGATAATGAAAAGCCTTTTGTGGGGATGACAAATTTCAAAGGGAACTATGTGACGAAAGACGATGTCAAGATTGCTAAAAACTACTTGACAGAACTGGAACTGCAACGACTCAATCTGTTGGTGTCAGGATTCTTGGACTTTGCCGAGTTCCAAGCATTGGAGATGACCCCGATGACCATGAGCGATTGGATTGAGGCATTGGATAACCAGATTATTGCCCACAAGCGAAATGTGCTGATAGGTAAGGGAAGCGTATCGCATAAGGAAGCAATAGAGAAGGCCGAAAAGGAGTTTGAGATATACCGCAAGCGTGAAATGCAGTTGCTGGAAAGCGATTTTGATCGCGAAATAAAGAAACTGAAGGACTCGAAAAACTGACTGGTTAGCATCACTAACCACTTCAAATTATGCCCGACAAACTGACCCTCGTAGCAACTCAAAAACTCATGAAATACTATATCTTCAATCAAGGGCGTTTACTGCTCTGCGGTGATGAGGTGCCTGGCGTGCCTAATGTGCTCCCCGAATGTGTGGCATGCGAGGGACTGAGGCTCTTCGTGAAGGATGATGCCGAGGAACACTACATGGCTCGCAGCCATCAGGAGCAGCTGCCCGAAGGGTATCAGTGGGTGGACCTCCGAGAGAGCTATCACCTGCTGCCCGAACGCATATACCTCAAGGCGGGCAAGGCGAGCGAGCTGCTCTACTTTGACCAGCAACATCGCTATTGCGGCATCTGCGGAGCTCCGATGGAATGGGCAAGCAGCATCAGCAAGCGGTGTACACAGTGTGGCGAGGAGCTATGGCCCAAGCTAGCCACGGCAATCATCGTACTGGTGCATCGGGGCGAGGAGGCACTACTGGTGAAGGCACGAAACTTCCGCCGCGACTACTACGGACTGGTGGCAGGATTCGTGGAGACGGGCGAGACACTGGAAGAGTGTGTGCAACGCGAGATCATGGAGGAGACGGGGCTGCGCGTAGAGAACATACGCTACTTTGGAAGCCAGCCATGGCCCTACCCTATGGGACTGATGATAGGCTTCCATGCCGACTATGCCGATGGCGAGATAGCCCTGCGCGATGGCGAGTTACGCGACGCAGCATTCTTCACACGCGACAACATACCCGCCATACCAGGCAAGATGAGCATGGCACGCATGCTGATAGATGATTGGCTGGGGAGTTAACAACTTCGTTGTTGAGCTTCGGCTGAAGGAGCGACAAGTCGCAACTCCTCGGAGGAACTAAAGCTCCTTTCGTCGCAACCGACGCTCTCATACCGCGTCGGCGCAGTGCGATTAGTAAACAAGCTTACATCGCGCTCGCTGGCACGAACCTTGAGGGGTGAGGGTTGAGGGTTGAGAGGTTAAGGGTGAGAGATTAGGGTTGAGTGGTTATTTTCTTTTGTCAACGCGCCTGCAAACGAGTGTAATATAAGTTTACTTAATGTTACCCCACGAGTGCTGCAAGCGAAGGCAACGAAGTTGTCAACAGATGACACTGATTTTAGACTGTTTTTCCGCAAGCGAAGCGTGCGTTATCTGTTTAAATTCTTGTTTAAATTCTGTTGACAAAATATATTCAGTTTTGATTTATGGTTTTTGACAAAAGAACATAAGAACAGGTTTTCACTCATCGCGGTTATTTTCTTTTTATCTCACACAAAAATCACAAAATCCACGAACTTGGTGCATCGCTTTGCTTGCAACTTATTACCCCTCACCTCTCATCTCTCACCCTTCATCCTCTCACCTCTCATCGCGGAAGTTTTTTAAACCACTAATCTTCACTAATTTTCACTAATACACACTCGGCAAGCCGACCACATACGCTGACGCGGTATGATAGCGTTGCTTGCGATGAAAGGAACTTTAGTTCCTCCGAAGAGCGTGCTTTAGCACCATTAGGTTTACCTCCCTAGAGGAGTGCGAGCCCTAAGGCGAGTTAGTGATGTATGAATTCGTGCCCATTTGTGTCAATTTGTGGTTAAAATAAAATTTCGTGGTTTTTGTGTATTTTGTGTGAGCCTTAAAGTTCTCACTCATCGCGGAAAGTTTTATCTCCCACAAAAATCACTAAATTCACCCTAAACCCTAAACACCCAAAATCCCCTCTATACGCTCCAGTTCTTCGGGGGCGAAGTGTTTATTGTCGAGGGCGCGCAAGTTCTTGTCGAGCTGGGCTATGGAGCTGGCACCGATGATGACGGAGGTAACGCGCTCATCGCGCAGGAGCCAGGCGAGAGCCATCTCAGCAAGCGTTTGTCCGCGTTGTGCGGCCACCTCATTGAGAGCACGCAACTTGTCCACCAAAGCGGGAGTAAGCATATCAGGACGAAGGAAATGACCTACAGCCATGCGCGAGTCTTCAGGGATGCCCTGCAAGTAGCGGTCGGTAAGCAGGCCTTGCGCCAAAGGTGAGAAGGCTACGAAACCGGCACCATGCTCGTGAGCTTGAGGAATAATCGCCTCTTCGGGACCGCGAGTGAGCATATTGTAGCGTCCCTGATAGAGAAGACAGGGCACATCATGTGCAGCAAGGTAGGCATAGGCTTCGCGGGCGACATCGTCGGGATATTTGGAGAGACCCACATAAAGGGCTTTGCCCGA
>JAFYMV010000174.1 GCA_017548225.1 Bacteroidaceae bacterium
ACGCCAGTTCCTACACCCAATTTGTTGATCCCCTTGTTGGGGCGCACCGTTCCCCCATTGGAGAGATGTCGGAACTCGGGACCAACAAAGAATTCGCATTGACGATAGCGATAGTTGAGTGCAAAGGCAACATCAAAATATACGGATAGGCGTGATCCGAGCATCACATTATCTACATTGGTGAATCTGTTGTAAATATGTGTGTTGTATCCGATGCCATTGCTGAATGTATAGTCGGCGCTCCAGCCCGACTGGGTTCGGAAAAATGCACGACGGAAAGAACCATACAGAACAAATGAGGTGCCACAACGCGAATCGTAGTCGATGGGCCTTGTTCCGTAGGGATTATAACGCAATCTCACCTTGTTGAAATCTGAAACTAGCAGCCCGAAAGTTAGGGTAGGGTAGTTGTAGTCCGATGCGTAGGCGCAGTGCTCATCTGCATGTGTTTGGTAGATATAACCCAACCAAAAACTTTGGGCATCTTGTTGCTTGAGTGCACCTTCTTTGTTTAGCCAGTTGTCAAATTTCAAAACTTCGCCCTTCCCGTACCCCGCTTCAATGGCTTGAGCGGAGGTGCGTGAAGGGCAGAGGTATAGGCAGAATAATAGAATGCAAATGACTCTGAATCCCCAATATGAGAAAATCTTTTTCATTCCTTATTCTTTCTAAATGAATAGCTTATGAATTCATGCTCAAGAGGAATTCCTCATTGCTCTTGGTGCCTTCAAGGCGTGACTTGGTGAAGTCCATAGCCTCAATGGGATTCATGTCAGAGAGGAATTTACGCAATATCCACATGCGGTCGAGGGTCTGCTTGTCGTGCAACAAGTCGTCGCGACGGGTGCTTGACGCTACGATATTTACAGCAGGGAAGATGCGTTTGTTTGACAAGTTACGGTCGAGCTGGAGCTCCATGTTACCCGTACCCTTGAATTCCTCGAAGATAACCTCGTCCATCTTTGAGCCTGTTTCGGTAAGGGCTGTAGCAATAATTGTGAGCGAACCGCCATTTTCAATGTTTCGTGCTGCACCGAAGAAGCGCTTGGGCTTGTGCAAGGCATTGGCATCCACACCACCCGAAAGGATTTTACCAGAAGCGGGCGATACGGTGTTGTAAGCGCGTGCCAAACGAGTGATTGAGTCAAGGAAGATGACTACATCGTGTCCGCACTCTACCATGCGCTTGGCCTTCTCGAGTACGATACCTGCAATCTTTACATGGCGCTCGGCAGGCTCGTCAAAGGTTGACGCGATAACTTCCGCATTGACGCTACGAGCCATATCTGTTACCTCCTCGGGGCGCTCATCGATGAGCAACATAATCATGTATACCTCAGGATGATTGGCGGCAATTGCATTGGCAATATCCTTAAGCAAGAGTGTCTTACCTGTCTTTGGTTGTGCTACGATAAGTCCACGCTGACCTTTTCCGATAGGTGAGAAGAGGTCTACTACTCGTGCCGAGAGGTTGTCGTTATACCCTTTGCAGAGGGTAAACTTCTCTTCGGGGAAGAGTGGCGTGAGGTGCTCGAAGGGAACGCGATCGCGCACGATATTGGGGTCGAGTCCGTTGATGCGTGTAATCTTCATCAAGGGGAAATATTTCTCTCCTTCGCGTGCGGGGCGAATAGTACCTTCTACCACATCACCAGTCTTGAGACCGTGGAAACGGATTTGGTTTTGAGATACATAGATATCGTCGGGCGAAGCAAGGTAGTTATAATCAGCCGAGCGGAGGAATCCGTAGTTGTCGGGCATAATCTCGAGTACACCATTCACTTCGATGATGTCATCAAAGTTGTAACGCTCGGGCTCGGGTTGTTTGCGCTCTTGCTGTTGTTGGTTGTTTTGGCCATTGTTTTGTCCGTTGGCCTCACTATTGTTCTTGTTTTCGCCGTTGTTTTTATTCTTGTTCTTAAACTTCTTGCCTTCTTGATTATTGGTGCTGTTTGATTCTGTAAGTTTGGTAGCCTCAAACTTGTCCATCAGTTCGTTAGGCAGTGCGGCAGGCTCACTGGGAAGCTCCTCAATAGCTACGAAATCACTGCTAGGCTCCTCTATGGGTGAGTCGCTGATGATTTCGGGCAGTGTGGGCACCTCTTTATGTTGTTCTTGGATAGCCTGTTCCTTTTGTGCTTTGGGTTTGCGTCCACGCTTCTTGGATCCTTGGCTATTATCCTTTGACTCTTGTTCGTGAGTTGTAGCCTCTTGGGGAGTATCTACAGATTCTTGCTTCTCTGCTGTCTGCTGCTTGTTTCCTGCTGCTTGCTGCTTATTTTCGGCAGTCTGCTGTTGATTGCCAGCTTTGGGCTTGCGTCCACGCTTTTTAGAAGCGTTTGTTGGCTGCTCATTGGTTGTTTCAACCTGTGCGGTTTCAGTTTTTTCTTCTGCTGATATCGGAGTGTTGTTTGTTGCTATAGGCTCCGGCTTGTTCTCGGGAGTATTATTGATGGGGGTAGCAACAATCTTGGGTGTGTCGTTGATCTTTTCTGCTTTGTCCTTGTCGGCAGAATATACCTTATTGGCTACCTCTTTCTTGTTTATGCGGGTGCGCTGGCGACGCTCATTTTTGTCCTCTTCGGCAGCCACCTTTCTTTGTGCTTCGGTAATGGCCTGCTCATCAAGGATGCGGTAGATGAGGTCTTGACGCTCAAGTGATTTGATACCCTTGATACCCATCTCATTGGCGATTTCTTGCAATTCGCCCAACTCTTTGTTGTTTAATTGAATGATGTTGTACATATAATATGTATGTAGTATGTGATGTTGTATTTTAACTCCACACTCCGCGCACATGTTTCTCGAAAGGAAAACGCGCATTGGATGATTTTTTAAGAAAAAAGTAGGGTGGAGTCGAATTTGACAATGCAAAAGTAGATATTTTATTTCACATTTGACCAAATGTTGACCAATTTTTTTTAATTTTGTGCCAATAATTTATTACTAACAACATTTGACCGATGAAAAAGTTTATATCTCCTGGATCATGGTTTGCATTTGCCTATCCCGAAGAGTGGTTTGAGTTCAGTGAAGAGGCCGATTGCTTCTTGTTCTATAATCCCGAGAAGTGGGATGGCAATTTCCGCATTTCGGCTTATCGTGATGCCTCTTCTTCGTTTGGTGACTCGATGATGCGTCAAGCGCTAAAGGCATCAGGCTCCAAACTCTCGAAGGTGGGTCGTTGGGAGACTATCTACAGTGCAGAATCGTTTACAGAACAGTTGGTTGAATATGTTACCCATCGCTGGACAATAGGTTGTGGGCAGACTTGCGTGGAGTGCTCCTTTACGGAGGAGGCCCAATCGGGAAAGGCTCTCGGTATGGTCAATGCCCTCATTGCCTCGCTCGAAATCTTGCAGCCTCGCGACACATTCCACAATCAGTTTATTCCTGTGCGTGTATCTGAAGTTGACCTCATAGAGTCTTGCTACGCTACGATTGAGGAATTGGGTATGAAGATCTTTAAGGAGCGTTTCCGCGATTTTGACTATAATGTGCGCTTGTTGCAGAAGCTGACCCAGCGTGCCGAACTTACCGAGCAACTCGGTGCTGATGCCGGCGCTGTGATGGGTGTGGTGCTATGTGCACTGCTTACCGAGAGTATCGAAGGACTGGAGTGGAATACTTATGTTAACGGCAAGGTCGAGGCTCCCGTACTCATGTATGGAACTACCTGTGTGGCTCGCCCCATGCTCCTCTTTGGCAAACAGGGTGAACTGCTTACAGAGGTTGCAATGACG
Source organism: Bacteroidaceae bacterium (assembly GCA_017548225.1). GTDB lineage: Bacteria > Bacteroidota > Bacteroidia > Bacteroidales > Bacteroidaceae > UBA1189. The sequence continues at coordinate 3,744 of JAFYMV010000174.1, forward strand.
GATATAGTAGATGAAATACGCGCGCGCATAGAGGAGGCTGCTTCATGCTGATTCCCTATCTGCAAGTTGACGGACTTACCAAGTCGTTCGGTGATCTGGTGCTCTTCTCGGGCATCTCGTTCGGTGTGGCACAAGGTCAGCGTGTAGGACTTATTGCTCGCAATGGTGCTGGCAAGAGTACACTGCTTGATGTGTTGGCCGGCATTGAAGGGTATGACGAAGGTAGCATCGTCTATAAGAATGATTTACGCGTGGGGTATCTGCGTCAGCGTCCCGTATATCCTGCCGGACTTACCGTGCTCGAAGCTTGTTTTCACGAAACCAATGACACCCTACAACTCATCCGTGAATACGAGCAATGCCTTGAGACTCCTGGCACACCGGGACTCGACAGTTTGCTTGACCGCATGGAGCATGCTGATGCTTGGAATTACGAGCAGCGTGCCAAGCAGATACTCTCGTCGCTTCATATCACAGACTATAATCAAAAGGTAGAGACGCTTTCGGGCGGTCAGCTCAAGCGCGTGGCTTTGGCCAATGTACTCATTGGTAACCCCGACATGCTCATTCTTGATGAGCCTACCAACCATCTTGACCTGCCGCTCATCGAGTGGCTCGAAGATTATCTTACCCGTAGCACCGCTACGCTGCTCATGGTTACGCACGACCGTTATTTCCTTGACAATGTGTGCAACGAAATCATCGAGATTGACGACCATACCGTGTATTCCTATAAGGGTAACTATAGCTACTATCTCGAGAAACGCGAAGAGCGCATCGAGGCCCGCAATACGGAGATTGTTCGTGCCAATAACCTCTATCGCACCGAACTGGAATGGATGCGCCGCATGCCCCAAGCGCGAGGTCACAAGGCACGCTACCGCGAAGAGGCTTTCTATGAACTAGAGAAGGTAGCAAAACAGCGCGTTTCAAACGATCGTGTGCAACTCAATGTAAAGTCATCTTATATCGGAAGCAAAATCTTTGAGGCCGATGAGCTATCACTCCGCTTTGGCGATCGTTGTATCCTCGACAAGTTCTCTTATATTTTCTCGCGCTATGAGAAACTGGGCATTGTGGGCGATAATGGCACTGGAAAGAGCTCATTCCTTAAGCTCCTTATGGGGCAGATTGCACCCGACAGTGGTCATCTCGATATTGGTGAGACCGTACGCTTCGGTTACTACTCGCAAGAGGGACTGCAGTTTGGTACACAGATGAAGGTTATCGATGTGGCTCGCGAGATTGCCGAAGTTATCCCTATGGCTGGAGGAAAGCAACTTACCGCGTCACAATTCCTTCAGCATTTTCTCTTTCCTCCCGAGAAGCAGCATAGCTATGTGTATAAGTTGAGCGGAGGCGAATGTCGCCGACTCTACCTGTGCACCGTACTTATGCGCAACCCCAATTTCCTCATTCTTGATGAGCCTACCAATGATTTAGATATTCTCACCTTGCAAGTGCTTGAGGAGTATCTGCGTGATTTTGCTGGCTGCGTCATCGTAGTGAGTCACGACCGCTACTTCATGGACAAGATTGTGGATCATCTGCTTGTGTTCAAGGGGCAAGGCGATATTCGTGATTTCCCAGGCAACTACACACAGTATCGCGAGTGGAAGGAGGTGGCTGACAGACAAGAGGCAGCCAACAATCAGCAGCTACAGCAAAAAAATGCTAACACTGCACAAAAGACTATTGGTCGTAGTCCGTTGTCTGCTGACAATAAACCCAAGAAGAAAACCTTCAAGGAACGCCAGGAGTTTGCCGCTATAGAGCAAAGTATAGGAGCACTTGAGACCGAGAAAGCTGCCATCGAGGAGGCTTTGTGTACGGGTACTCTTACTGCCGAAGCTCTCACCGAAAAGTCTATCCGCCTATCAGCCCTCAACGAAGAACTTGATGAGAAAACCATGCGCTGGCTCGAGTTGAGTGAGATACCTGACTGACCTTTCGTAAAAATAGTCATGCATAACAAAAAGTGTGCATCGATATGAAAAAATCAATGAAGTGAATTTTTGTAATCACTTCATTGATTTTTTATTAAGTGTATACACTTTCTATGTCATTTAGGAAAGTGTCTGCTTTTATTCACTCTTGTAACATTACAGGTTGGATCCTATTCTCATAAACATACCATAAGTATCCTTCGATATTGGCGTGTCCCATGTGGCGCAGTTGTTTCATGTATCCGTTGACCTGTTCGTGATGTTTGTCGCTCTCGTGGGCGAATTTGAAATCCACGATGATATAGCGGTTTCCATCGGTCATCACGCGGTCGGGGCGCATGCGGCTTACAGTGCCGTCATCGTTACGGTATAGAATGGTACATTCGTTAAAGAGTTGATAGCGTCCAGAGAACCAGTCTGCAGCTTGGGAATGTGCGAGGGCACGATGTACAATGCGTTCTATCTCGTGCTGCTCGTTGGTGTCGATAATGCCATCGTGCTGCATGCGGGCAATAGCGGCAGGCACATCATCGGTTGTGCGTATCATAGCAAACAGTTCGTGTAGCAGCAGTCCGCGATCCAGATAGGATGGGGTAGTGGCTTCGCCTTGTGCTTGGGCAATGAAACGCTTGGCCTGATTGGATTGACGAAAGCGTATATCTAATGCTTCAGAGCACATCGTCACGCGAAGCGATTGGGGATGTGTTGTGAGAGGATTATGGCTCTCTGTCTTCTTGCTTTCTGTTTCTTGGGTGGGTATTGCCAATGTGCCATATTCGAGCACTCCACTATCGTTGGTGCCGAGAGCTTGGGTGATGAGTTGAGCTACATTGTTCATCACCTTGCCCTTACCGATAGTGCTCTTTGATGAGCCTTTGAGGATGATGAGGTTAGCCTGTGGGCGTGTGAAGGCTACATAGAGCAGGTTATAGCTGTCTACAATCTGCTGTAGGTACTCTTCGTAGTATTCGTCAGAAAACGCCGATTGTTTCATGGCCTCACTATAGAGTATAGGGTTGGTGGCGAGTGGCGTGTGTGGCGAGTTGTCGGGGGCTATCCACAGAATGCCTGAATGTTTGTTAAGTTCCCATTCACAGAAGGGGATGATAACGGTGTGAAACTCTAGTCCTTTTGACTTATGGATGGTCATGGCCTCTATGCCATCGGCTCCGCCTGAAGGAATGGATTTTTTCTTCAGGTCTTTATCCCAATAGAGCAAGAACTCTTTGATGCCGCCCGACTTAGTGGTACAGAACTGCGACAAGTGGTCAAAGAAGGCGAGCAGATAGCCATCCTCATTGTCTACTCGATGCAGTTGTAGTATGCGATAGATTTTCTCGGCCAACTCGTAGAGTGGCGTTTGTTGTAGCTCAGAGTGTTGTGTTATTAGGTAATCGGGCAATCCATAGCCTTTACTGCGCAGAGCAATAATGTCGGCTGCGGCTATTTCGTCTTCAAGTACCGTACGATGATAGTTGAGGGCTACCCGTAGTAGGGCAACGCTCTGCTCGGCATCGGCAACCCAGTGAAGGGTGTCGACAATCATGTTGACGGCGGTGGAGGCGTCGAGACGATAGGCCTCGGCAGAGAAGATATGTATGTTGGGGGCATGAACAGCCATGTAGTTTACAATCTGCTGTATCTGGGTGTTTGTGCGTAGCAGTAGGGTAATGTTGTTTTCGCTGATGCCCGCTGCTAAAAGTTCTTCAATAGTACGCAGTACCTCGCTGCACATCACCTCATCGGCTTTCTCTCCCTTCTCATGTGTTACATTGACTACGCGCACATAACCCTCTACTTTGTCCTTATGTTGTTGCTCTACATCGCTATAGGCATTGATGAGGGGTGCAGAGTATTGGTCGCCAAGCAGGTTGGCCAAGTGGGTGTTGCATTTCTCAAAGAGGTGATTATTGAACTCCACAATTTCAGACATGCTGCGTCGGTTCTCGGATAGCTTGTGCGTATTTTGTGGGGTGTATGCCGAAAGCTCGCGGTTGACCTCCCCATTGAGGATGCGCCAGTCGCTGCCACGCCAACGATAGATAGCTTGCTTGACATCACCTACGAGCATGCTCTCATGTCCACCAGAGAGTCCTTCGCGCAAGATGTGTAGGAAATTATCCCACTGCATGCGTGAGGTGTCTTGGAACTCATCAATCATGATGTGGCGTATGTAATAGCCAAGCTTTTCAAAAACGAAGGAACTGTCGCCCGTCTGCATCTGACTGAGCATGCGGCAAGTATCGGCCAAGAGGAAACGGTTTTCGTCGCGGTTGTACTGCAGTATGCGGTCGTGGATGATATTGATGAGTTGTAGCTGGTAAAGATGGCGCAATACGAGGTTACAAGTGTTAATGGTATGCGCTTCTCTTGCGCGTATCTGCTCGGTAGCGTTAAGGTGCGGTATTAGCACATTGGAAGCCAATGAGATAATCTCTTTTTTGCGTGGCGACTTTGCTGTAGCCCATGCTTCGGCTCTCATGCTCGCATCCGTGGCGCGGGCTGAGAATTGAGTGTTGTATTCACCACCACGCAGCTTGATGTAGTATCCGCATACTCCGCTTGTGCCGTAGCTGATGTCGCTGATGGTGAGTGAGTTGTTGTCCAGTTCCTTGAAGAATGACTCTACCTGCTGCTCGATAACTTTTGTAGCACGGCTGCGCTCTTGAGTGAGTTTTTTGCGTAGAGTGTGTATGATGTCGCTATCTTTCAACTGCTCGCGTAGTTTGTCTGCATGTTGCTGATAGGTCTCGTCGTGTATGTTGCGGGCAAAACTCTTCAGTCTGTCCGTGATGTTCCAATGTTTGCCCTCATCGATTTCGCTACCGATGTAGTTTACTATCCATTGCAGCGCAGGGTCATCTGCCGACAACTCGCGCAGTAGAAGGTCTACTCCCTCGCTAATCACTCGCTTGGTGTCGAGTTCGATGGTCATTCCTGTACCGAGATTGAGCTCGCGTGCCAATCCGCGTAGCACGGACTGGAAGAAGCTGTCGATGGTCTCTACTCTGAAATGGCTATAGTCATGTATCAGCATGGAGAGCGCCTGCGCTGCCCGTTGGCGTATGAGGCTTTCCTCCATACCAGTGGCTTCCTGCACCTTCTCGTAATAGGGTTTTGAGTCCTCTAGGCTATGCGCAATGCCATATAACTGGCTCAATATACGCTGTTTCATTTCGGCTGTAGCCTTATTGGTAAAAGTTACTGCCAATATGTGGCGATAGTTATCGGGCTGCTCGATGAGCAGTCTGATGAAGTTTACCGCTAGCGTGAAGGTCTTGCCTGAGCCAGCCGAAGCTTTGTAGATGTGCAGGTAGTGATTGTCCATCAGAAATAAAAGTAGATAATAACCATGTAAAGGTAATAATAATTCTACAAACGAAAGCCATGACATCGTTTTTTTATGAGCATTTGGGGATATATTTGATTTCTCTATGCTTATATTTTGTCTGCTTGCTTAAAAGTTGTACTTTTGTTTATCGAAAAAGTGAATAGATGCTTTTAGCTGATAACATATCCATAAGTTTTGGTGATGAGTGTGTGCTCGATCACTTCTCGTGTCATGTTGAGAAGGGGGTATTTGTTTGCATAACCGGTGTGTCTGGTTGTGGCAAAACATCGTTGCTAAAAAGCTTCCTCGGTTTGACACCATTAGTTGGTGGCTGCATAAAGGTTGGAGGTGATATGTTGAATGAGGCTACATGCAGCGCCATTCGAAAACAGATAGCCTATCTTCCCCAAGATTTGGCTTTGCCTTACGAGACCGTTGGTGAGGCGGTCAGGCAGGTACTTAAGATTGATGGGATGAATATGCATTCGTCTACCCCCTTGTTGTGTGAGAACTTGGCAAAGTTGGGGCTTGACGAAGAGTTGCTCGATAAGCGCGTGGC
>JAFYMV010000175.1 GCA_017548225.1 Bacteroidaceae bacterium
CCATGCTCGGGTTGTTGCGTCCAGCCAGGATGTGCGACAATGTAGGGCGGTTTACTCCAATAAAGTCGGCAAATTGACTTTGTCCCATTCCCTCACGCTCAATGATTTCTTTAATACGCTCTCTCATCTGTTTATCTTTGTTAAATTTTCGTGTTTCAAACAGCGTTACAAAGGTAAATACTTTTGATTACATTTGCAATTTATAATTATAAACATTTGTTGATTTATGAAACATGATAACACGATATAAATGTAAACTAAAGCAACAATCTATCACAGTATAGCCTATAAAAGCACCTATAAAATACTTTAACATATTATCGTAACTGACTCATATTTCTAGGCAGTATGTATGATATAATAGGCTAAAATCGGCATTTATGGGCCATTATACAAAAATATGCAGAATGTTTGATAAAAAACTTTAATAATAATGTCGTAACTATGCTGAAAATCTTAATGATACATAAAATTTTATCCTTGTATTAAAATATGCAATCTCACTCCCCTGTTGTTTACACAAATAATCAGCCATATGCGTTTATATTAATAACCACACGAAAAGGATAGGCACGCCCCTACCCTTTTGTTTACAAATAACAATCATAAACAATACAAAAGGTAACAAAGGTAAACATGTTTTGCGATAACAAAAGTTATCAATGTAATCAATCTGACCTTTCCTGCGAGCGAAATGTGGGAAATAGCGCGAGAATCCAATATTTGTGCACGAGAGTACAGAAAAAGAGAAAAAACGCAAGGATTTGCGGTTATAATTGGCAAAATTATGCGCTATCCTACTTTATTACAATGCATTAAGTGCAAAAATACATTGTTGAGTAAGCAGAGCGTTTCGCTAAAAGGAGCAGCAATGCCCACTTATCCCCTAACAGGGATCATCGTATGTCGTGGATAACAGCATTGGAGTATGAAAAAGCATGTATCTCGCCAGATGTCTCTGCCAAGATGGCTATATATTTGGAGAAGAACTCGTCTCATTGCGGCTCGCCCCCATTGCGGATATATATATTTAGGAGATGGATGTAGCGGTTTGCCTAATCGTCTTCTCTATCCAAGGCGGGAGGCTACCATTAGCCGTTATACATAAGCAAAGTCGTATGCATAAGTGCAAAGTCATATATAAGTGCAAAGTTGTATATATAAGAAAAGTCCTCCAATGCTGGAGGACTTTAAGGGGACTCCCCTTTTCGCGAAAGCTTTTCGGGGAAAAGATCAGGAGCGCGTCAAATAAAACTTTTCATTTCAAAAACTACGCGTACTCCTTTTCTTGTATTCATATTGTATTAATAAGATGCAGCTTTACCCAGGCGGCGATTTGCCCTTTACCCTTTTTAGAACGGCATGGGCTCATTGCCGATGCCCCCCATCGGGAACGGATCACTGCCCGCAGGTGCAGGTGGAGGCGGCACAGGCGGCATGCCTATGTACTGATCCGTGTTGTTAGGTTGGCGGTTGCGATTGTTCATCTTTGATGATAGTACGGCACTATCGGGCAATGGAGCCAAGCTCTCGTCCTCGAGGTTTTGAAATCGGGCATATTGTCCCACGAAGCGCAATCTCACATCGCCCACCGCACCGTTACGATGCTTGGCAATGATGAGTTCGGCCACGCCATGCAGGTCGTTACCCTTCTCGTCCTGGAATATCTTGTAGTATTCGGGGCGGTGAATGAAGCATACGATATCGGCATCCTGCTCGATGGCTCCCGACTCACGGAGGTCGCTCAATTGCGGACGCTTACCTTCGATACCCTCACGGCTCTCCACACCACGATTGAGCTGGCTGAGCGCGATGATAGGGATATTGAGCTCTTTGGCCAATCCCTTGAGTGAGCGCGATATGGTACTCACCTCTTCCTGACGGCTACCGAACGAAGCACCCGAGGCATTCATCAGCTGCAGGTAGTCGATGATGATGAGTTTCACTCCATGTTCTCGTACCAGTCGGCGTGCCTTTGTGCGCAGTTCGAAGATAGAGAGCGACGGTGTATCATCCACATAGAGCGGCGCATCGTTCAGTATTGTGATGTTACTATCGAGCTGTCCCCACTCGTAGGGAGCCAGCTGACCGCTCTTGAGCTTTTCACCCGATATCTCGCACACATTCGTGATCAGACGGTTTACCAGCTGCACATTACTCATCTCAAGCGAGAAGAGAGCTACCGGCTCGCGATTGTTCACGGCGATATTCTTGGCCATTGAGAGCACGAACGCCGTCTTACCCATCGCCGGACGAGCAGCGATGATGATGAGGTCCGAGTTCTGCCAACCCGAAGTGTACTTGTCCAGTTCGTAGAATCCGGTAGACAATCCGCTCAATCCCGAAGTGCGTGATGCCGCCTTTTTAAGCATTTCGTAGGCCTCTTCAATGACGGGGTTGATTTGCGTATAGTCCTTCTTCATGTTCTGTTGCGATATGGCAAAGAGCTTGCTCTCAGCCTCCTGCATGAGGTCGTCCACATCTTCGGTTTCGTCAAACGCCTTTGTCTGAATGCCACTGGTGAAGGTGATCAGTTCGCGTGCCAGATACTTCTGTGCGATGATGCGTGCATGGTATTCGATGTGTGCCGACGAGTTGACCCTACTAGACAGTTGCGAGATATAGACAGGTCCTCCCACCTCTTCCAGTTCGCCCGTAGTACGCAGCTGCTGCGCTACGGTAAGGATATCGATAGGGTTCTGCTGTAGGGCCAACGACTGTATAGCCTTGTATAGCAATTGGTGTCTTCTTTCGTAGAACGATTCGGGTTTCAGTATCTCACTGATGAGCGGGTACGCATCCTTCTCGATCATGAGTGCTCCCAGTACGGCCGCTTCGAGCTCCGGTGCTTGCGGTTGCAAGTGTCCGTAGTCATCGGTTTGCTTCACGGGGCGTGTAGTTGTCGTTTTTCGGGGTTGTTTCGTTGGTGCCATAGTCAATATTCATTTGCGGACACAAAAGTACACAAAAGGTCCCTTATCTTACAAGTTTTGGCCGTTGAAGTTTTCCACATTTTATCCACAATCGGTGGATATCCATACCGCTCAAAAACAAAACACCCTGCGACGATCTGATAAGAATCTCCGCAGGGCTTATGGTGATAAGGTTAGAAATCAAACACACCCCGTATTTACCATTCTTCCTTTTCGCTGATAATATCTTTTTAGGGGTTAAAATTTCTTATAAAATCATTGATGCTTTTTTCTATGCTTTCTTCTATGCTTTCTTCTTGTTCTTTATCAAGTCCTTTTATCCACCCCTCATGAGAATCCTTTCCTACTTTCACATACACTGCAGGGCTAGTGGCAGATCCTCGATAGCCCCAGTCTACATTCAAGCCTGAGAGAGTGTGATTTCCCATACTGCTACTCATTGAAACATCTGTGGGCTTTGCCGACTCTGTATATGTTTCGTTTGCGATGCCCTCCATAGACTTGTCCAATGCCATGTTGCGCAGTGCGCTGTAAAATGCCTTGATTTTAGCCAGTGCCAGAGGTCTATTATACTGTGTGTCCGAGTATCCCTCACTCAGCGTAAACCGTATATCATCATTTAAGTCCCACTCTGCCATTTTGCTCGATTGGTCATTAACGGCTACTGATAATACATTCTTATTGATTTTGCAAAGCGTCAATCCCCATCCTTGGTTTTTTCCTACAGCGTGCATTCTGACTGTAGAATTGATTTTCATTTCCTCTGCGTTTCCTTGGATTATATCAGTTGTCGTAAGCTTTGTTTCGTCCACCACAAATGGAGACATGGCCAGACACATCAGCTGCGTAGCTCCTAACGATTGGGCTATGTCAATTTTGTAGCCATAAGTGCTTTGCATTGCAGTGAAGTCACATTTGGGATAACCATATGACTTGGTGTCTGATTTTTCTCCGCTCGAGCAACTATATGTTATTGTATTCTCACCGTAGCGGACATCAAAGTAGCTTCTCACCTCTGCGTGATTGATTATGGAATGGATCAAGCACTCCATGTACCCCCCTTTGCTATTCTCATTCCATGTCCGTGATATTTCCATTGAATTCTTCACCCCATCGCACTTGTTCACCTTGCAGGCCACAAAACACTCTCCGCGTTGATTGCGGTATTCATGTACTACCTGAACTGTAAAATCCGTAAAACTTAATACTACCTTCTCTTGAAAAGTAGAATTATGCATTTCCTCCTTATAGACTCCGTTTTCGTTTTTCGTTACGGTATATTCATCATTGGCATGAGCTATCACCAGTTTTTCGCCTCCGTTGGCACAAAGATAGTATAGTACAGCATTCTGTATGGCCATATCCCGTGCAGCATACCAATCCTTGGTAGGTCGAGACACTCCCCACCACAAGTCATTGTCCGTAGCGGTACCTATCCATGAGGGAAAAATGCTACTCTTGGAATCTTCATACCATGTTTTCGCTTCGTTCAACATCTGATTGAAACTTTGTGCCGATGCCATCAGGGTGCAGCATATGAGCAATAGCAGCATGTGTAATCTTTTAGTCATAGTTTTATCGTTTTTTTATATGTACCGTATATAAGAGATACTCTCCACCTCATTCCCTTGATGATTGACCGTCCTGCCCTTGCTGGTAGGGGGGCAATAGCTTAAGGCGATTTATATAGATTGCAAAGGTACAATTATATTGCGAATAATAAAAATCGTACACCGCAAACTTGTACTTTTGTCCATGGCGCCCTGATTTTAGATGCCTTACATATTGATTATCAGTGACAAGTAATCATTCCATGCATCAGCGGCTGCAATCATCACAGACAAGCCATGGGGCATCTCTATAACATGTAGGAGCAGGGCTCAAGCCCCACTCCTACAGCAATTATATCTTTCCCCATTCGTCCCATACGATGAGCTCTTCGTCGAGGGCGATATGCCTCTTCTCGCCTCGCCCACCCTGTATGGTATAGCTATCTGCCACGCTATCGTGTACTACGGCGCGGAAGGCCTGTCGTATGCGCGATATCTTTTCGTTGATGGAGTTGTCCAGCGGGTTGCAAAGTCGCTCCACCGACTCCTTCTGCTTGATGTTGAGTCGTTTTTGGTGCAATATGCGTAGGTAGATATTTGCCAACTCGTTGCTATAGTCGCACAGTTCCTTGATGGGTACCCCTTCGGGGTGGCGTAAGAAGAAGAGGTATACCGCCTTGTCTATAGGCAGCATCGATACCTCCTTGCCATAGTCGGTGAGTATTAGTCGGGCGTCGTTGGTCACCTCCAGAGGACTAGGCTTCACGGTCAGCCTCACGATCTGTTGTATGAAGTGCTCCTTCACCCCATGTCGGCGCAGCATGTTCACCCTTTCCTCTATCTCGTGCAGCAGCTGCCTATCCTCATCAGAGAGTTTTTCTAGCTTGGGAGCGTATGTAGCATATGTAGGTGTGCTGGTAAAGCCTCTACGGCACTGCTCCTCTTCGAGAATGTCTCCATCCTCCTCCCCTTCTGAGTTGTTCAGACCTTTCAGTATGGAGTCAAAGTCAATGCTCCTACCCTCACGATACATTGTTCTCGTCTCGTCCTTCCTTGCTGTATCGCGCTTGCATTGGGCACTCTCTCCGTCTTCGGTGAACAACAATTCAGCAGCGCTATACTTTATTTTCTTTTCAGAAGCCACGCAGCAGCTGATGTCTTCGTCGTCATAGTTATTTATGCAAGAGCACATGTAGGCATCCTCTCTCCTGCTGGCCTGATATCTCAGTTCACTCCAGTAGCCCCATATCTGCGCCATGAGCCCGTTCGTGCTCTTTGCATCGAGCTTCACGCCCTTTATCTTGGCCGTCCAGCTCTGCCGTTCAGCGTTCCACGCTATGTCATCAATCCTTACTATGGCCGTGCCTATAGGCTCGTTCAGTAGGCATCCCTGCATCTTGAGCAAAGTCTCGGCGTTCCACTCCACTCCGAGTGTATCCACGCCATAGTATTGCGCTATTGCCTCCGCCTCTTTCGGGGCATAGATGAAGGCATATCCCACATCCTTGAATCTACGCGCTATCTCCTCATAGCGGCTATTTATCAGCTTGTTAGCTATGGGGTTGTACTCATCTTCCAGGTATAGCACCATCCCTTGAAATTCCCATCTATCATTGAAGTCCATGCATACCATATCCATGTTCACCTCCATGTTCACCTTGTGCAGTTCTTTGTATGGAGTTACCGGCCCGATGCGTTGTTCCCGCTCCGACTTCGTAGATGCGCCCTTTGTGTTTTGTGCTTTTCGTCTTTTCAACCAATCAAACATAGTCATCTGTTTTTTTTCTCTGTGCGAATATACAAAAGTTTTTCGTAACCATCATCGTCTAGTCTTCGATAAAATGAAAATCCCCTCAAGGTTCGTGCAAGCTGAACGCAGAATCATCCCCTCACCCACTCATCCCCTCAACCCTCCTCCAGCATAAATGTCCGTATGCGGTCGAATAGCGAAGCGAGGTAGCTCACCACCTTCCCCACCCGCTTCTCCACCTGCAGCTTTAGCGTAGTAGTGTCGTCGTGCACCTCTACGGGTTGTGTGCGAGGCTCGGGAGCGATGTCCGCCACCATCTCCCTGCTCGGTATCTCGGGCAATGTCACCGCCTGTGCCACCGCCTGTATCATCGCCTGTTGCTTAGCCACTCTCCGCTCCATCTTCTCTCGTATGCGTGCCTCGCGCACCTCCTCGCTGGTGCGTATGGTCTTCACCTTTCTTATCTTGCCCGCTCCTGTGTTCGTGGTCGTATGATTCGTA
>JAFYMV010000176.1 GCA_017548225.1 Bacteroidaceae bacterium
ATCAATGATGTGGCGCTTTGCCCTATCCATACGGCATACACGGCGGTATGCGAGGTGGCACGCCAACTGGGCGCAGAGGTTACGGGCACCGAGCTCATCGGGCTTATCCCCGAAGACTGCATGGTAGAGGCTGGCCGATTCTTTGCTGATGCACAGCAGGTGGAGGCATCTACCACCGACGAACTGATCGGTCTTGCTGTACGCGCCATGCACATGGAGGATTTGGCTCCGTTCGATGTGGAGCAAAGAATTCTACGATAAAGGGCATTTTGTGTGTATGAAAAGAAATATTTTCGTATCTTCGCACAGAGTATATAATTTCGGATAAATAGAAACAACTGATATGGATTTTCTCAATCGTATATTTCGTGGCGACAGGGTTGTATGGGTAGTATTCATGCTGCTGCTGACCATCTCTGTGGTGGAGGTATTCAGCTCGGCAAGCACGCTGACATACATCGAAGGACGAAACTACTGGTGGGCCGTGCGCGGACATAGCATCAACTTGCTCATGGGCTTTGGCGTGGTATATATCGCGCACCTTATCCCCTACCGCTTCTTTAAGGTGATACCGCTGGTGCTGATACCCGTATCAGTGGCCATGCTCATATGGGTACTGGCAAAAGGTACGGATGTGAACGATGCGGCCCGCTGGATAGAGATTGGACCGATATCACTGCAACCCTCCGAATTGGCCAAAGTGGGCGTGATCATGGGCACAGCGCTTATCCTCTCGCGCATGCAGTCTGCCGATGGCGCACACCCTTCAGCGATGAAATGGATATTGGGAATGACAGCTGTCGTCTGCGGCCTCATCGCTCCCGAGAATCTCTCCACTGCCGTACTGCTTTTTGGTGTGGTGGTATTGATGATGTATGTGGGGCGCGTGCCACTGAAGTCATTGGGCAAACTGGTGGGCGGAATCGTGATATTCATCGCACTGTTCGGCTCATTGCTCCTGCTGCCGTATAAGACATTGAATAATGTGCCCGTCTTGGGCCGTCTCACCACATGGAAGGCGCGTATCTCGCGCTTTTGGGACTCGCCCGACCCTGTACCTGCAGCGCAATTTAAAATCACCGACGAGAACTACCAGGAAACGCACGCCACAATGGCTATCGCGTCGAGTAACATCATCGGACGCGGTCCAGGCAACTCGGTAGAGCGCGACTATCTGCCACAAGCTTATTCAGACTTTATCTTCGCTATCATCATCGAAGAGCTGGGACTGGCAGGAGGAGTGGTAGTGGTGATGCTATACATCATCCTAATGATGCGAGCGGTGAAGATAGCGCAGCGGTGTCGGGGGTATTTCCCGGCCTTCCTCGTCATGGGGTGCGCACTGCTGCTGGTGGCACAGGCAATGCTCAATATGATGGTGGCTGTGGGACTGTTCCCCGTTACGGGTCAGCCATTGCCGCTGATCAGTAGAGGTGGTACATCGACCATCATCAACTGCGGATACATAGGCATGATATTGAGCGTAAGCTACTATACCGAGAAAATGAATCAAGATGCCCAGCTCGCAGCTGAACAAAATAAGGAGGAGGACATCCCCGAAATCTTGAGAGAAGAGGCATAACATTATAAAAACGATAGCACAATGGACAACATCAGATTGATCGTGAGTGGTGGCGGTACGGGCGGACACATCTTCCCTGCCCTGTCAATAGCCAATGCAATAAAGGCAAAGTGTCCCGACGCAGAAATTCTCTTTGTAGGCGCCGAAAATCGTATGGAGATGCAGCGAGTGCCCGCTGCGGGATACCGTATTATCGGACTCCCCGTAAGCGGATTTGACCGCAAGAATCTGCTGAAGAATATCGCCGTGCTCTGGAGACTGATGAAGAGTCGCCGCAAAGCGCGTCGTATCATTCGCGACTTTCGCCCCCATGTGGCGGTGGGCGTGGGCGGATATGCCAGCGGACCGACCTTGAAGGAGGCGGGAGCTATGGGCATACCTACACTGCTACAGGAGCAGAACTCATATGCTGGTGTCACCAACAAACTGCTAGCCAAGCAGGCTGACTGTATCTGCGTGGCCTATGAGGGGATGGAGCGTTTCTTCCCCAAAGAGAAAATCAAACTCACCGGAAATCCCGTCCGTCAGAACCTCCTGGAGGCTACGATTACACACGATGAGGCTGTACGCACCTTCGGACTTGACCCCACAAAGAAGACGATTCTCCTCGTAGGAGGTAGCCTCGGTGCACGCACACTCAATGAGAGCATGCTGGAGGCATGGGAGGCCATCAAGGAGAGCGGGGTGCAGTTCATCTGGCAGACCGGCAAATACTACTACGAAGATATCACCAAGCAGTTGAGCGGACGCGAGCTGCCCAATGTACATGTGTGCGACTTTATCAGCAGCATGGATGCGGCTTATGCGGCGGCCGATCTCGTGATCTCTCGTGCTGGAGCGGGCTCTATCTCTGAATTCTGCTTGCTGGGCAAGGCGGTAGTACTAGTGCCCTCACCCAATGTGTCGGAGGACCATCAGACAAAGAATGCGCTGGCACTTGTCAATAAGGATGCAGCGCTCTATGTCAAAGATGCCGATGCTTCACGCGAGTTGGTATCGCTTGCCCTCAATACCGTAAAGGACGAGACGAGATTGGCCAGCTTGAGCGCCAATATCCGTACGCTCGCCTTCCTACACTCTGCCGAGGTGATTGCCGACGAGGTAATAGCACTGGCCGAGAGGTACAAAAAGACACACTGATTGGAATTATCACAATGATTCACCTTAAGACCATCTTCCGTATCATTGGCTCGTTGCTATTGCTGCTCTCGGGCATCTTCTTCCTATTTAGCATAGCATCACCCTTCTTGGCAGGCAACGACCTGTTCGGTTTCCTTGTCTCTGCACTCACCACGATGCTTGTGGGATTGTGGTGCTGCGTCATCGGAAAGGGTAGCAATGGAGAGTTCTCAAGGCGCGACAGCTATATTACCATTACGGTCTGCTGGATTGCCTTTGCACTCTTCGGAAGTTTGCCTTACTGGCTGGGTGGACATATCCCCGACTTTACCGATGCCTTCTTTGAGTCCATGTCGGGATTTACGACTACAGGAGCCTCTATCCTTGACAATATCGAAAGTCAGCCCCACGCATTGCTCCTGTGGCGCAGTCTCACGCAGTGGCTGGGTGGCTTGGGTATCGTGTTCTTTACGGTGGCCATCTTGCCTATGTTTGGCATTGACAAGGTGCAACTCTTTGCCACCGAATCTACGGGTGTGAATCAACGCAAGGTGCACTCGCGCATATCCGTAGGGTCGCGATGGATTTTCAGCATATACATGCTCCTCACAGCAGCATGTGCCGTTTCACTCAAGGTGTGTGGTATGGACTGGTTTGATGCCGTCAATCATGCACTGACAACCATCGCCACAAGTGGCTTCTCGACTAAGCAGGCCAGTATTGGGGCTTTTGACTCGGCACAAATAGAGTATGTGGTTACCCTCTTCATGTTCTTGAGCGGTATTAACTTTACACTGCTATACCTGTTATTGTTTAAGGGAAAGTTGCGTGAGTTGTATCGTAATACGGAGTTCCGCGTCTATCTGTTCACTGTCTTGGGCTTTACTCTTTTCATCACTTTGGGTTTGTGGAGACAGGGCGATTTAGGCATAGACAAGGCGTTCCGTGTGTCGCTCTTCCAAGTGGTCTCATTGCAGACCACCACAGGCTTTGCTACGGCGGACTATATGCAGTGGCCTCCCTATCTATGGATGTTCCTCAGCTTCATCATGTTCTTCGGTGCATGCGGAGGCTCATCTACCGGTGCCATGAAATGCGGTCGTGTGGCTATCCTTGCCAAGAGCATACGAGGGGAGTTCCGCCGTATCCTTCACCCCAATGCCGTAATCCCAGTGCGTATGGACGGCAACCCTATCAGTCAGGATACCCGAGCTACGGTGCTTACCTTCACCTGCCTCTACTTCCTACTCATCTTCTTCGGATGGTTTGTATTCATGTTCATGGGACTTGATTTCGTGGAAGGATATAGCATTTCTGTCAGCTGCGTAGGCAACATTGGCCCTGCACTCGGTACACTAGGTCCCGCCTATTCATGGAGCGCTCTCCCAGCATCCGCGAAATGGCTCAGCACCCTGCTCATGCTCATCGGCCGTTTGGAACTCTTCACCATCCTACTGATGTTTACCGCCTCATTCTGGAAGAAACGATAAGCAACACCTTGCGCCCCGTAAAAAATGTGCAAGATGGCAGATTTTATCAATAATTCTCTTACCTTTGCACTACAATTAGAAAACGACAACGAACGACATGGGTAAGATAAAGGAGGTATGGAGTGCTATAGGACGGCATAAGTATGCCATTACGATCATCGGCTTCTTGCTGCTGATATGTGTATTTGACCCTAACAACCTGTTCCTGCGCTTGCGACACCGTAACCAGATGCGCGAGCTAAAAAAAGAAATAGAGCATTACGAGCAGATACGCGACCGCAGCGTACAGGGACTACAGGAGCTGGCCAACGATAGCAACAACCTGGAACGCATCGCCCGAGAGAAATATGGCATGCATTTGCCCAACGAGGAGGTTTTTATTATAGTAAAATGAAAAAGCTACAACAATACATCTATATCATAGGCGGCATCCTCTTGGTGGTGGGAGCAGCCCTGTATATCACCCGATGGGCGTGGGCGCCCTACTTGTACATTGCAGGCTCGTTCATGTTTGGCGCCATGCAGATGGCAGACCGCTACACGGGCACCAATTTCGTATTGAGACGACTACGCAGACAGCAGATACTAGGAGCAATAGCACTGATGCTCACAGGCATACTCATGCTTACCTGTAAGCACAACGAATGGATACTATGCCTACTCGTGGGCTGCCTAGTAGAACTGTATACGGCGTTCCGTATCCCGCAGGAGTACGAGAAAGAGCAGCGCTAAAGCAATTAGCGCTGTAGTACCAGTCGGACGGCCGACTCACACACGCCAGCTCCCTCGATTGGGGGATTCTTCTTAACCACACATACATGCACACGCTGCAAAGCAGCGAAGGTGTCGAGCAGAGCAGTGGCAATGCGACCACATACATGTTCAAGCAGTAGAGAGGGTATAGCCATCTCTTGCTGCACTATTTCGTATACTGCGGCATAATTAACCGTATCGGCAAGGTCATCAGTATTGACAGCACGGCTAATATCGGTATCCAACACAAGGTCTACAACGAAAGTATTGCCCTGCTGGCGCTCCTCGGGGAGTACGCCATGATAGGCGAAGAAGGCAAGCGAGCGTAGCTCTATCTGCGATTCGGATAGGGTATATTTCATAAGGGAAAACGGATGGTTAAAAATAGAAAGGGAATCCTCAACGCCTTGAGCGATTCCCTTTCTCGCGTATGTAAAAGAAAAAGATTTTCTATTTAGAAATTGTATCGAATTCTTATTATCCGCAACGGCTGGTACCGCAGTTGGTACAGATGAG
>JAFYMV010000177.1 GCA_017548225.1 Bacteroidaceae bacterium
GATTGCCATCGCTACCTACAAGCAGCTCTTCGGTAAAGAGCCCCGCGTGAAGGCTATCCATGCAGGTCTCGAGTGCGGACTCTTCCTTGAGAAATACCCCCACCTGGATATGATCTCTTTCGGTCCTACGATGCGTGGCGTTCACTCCCCCGACGAACGCTTGCTCATACCTACCGTAGAACTCTGGTGGAAGCATCTCGTGGCGCTGCTCGAAGCTGCTCCGAAGAAGTGATGCTGATGAGTTGGTTGATGAGGGTGTCCCGTGTTGGGATGCCCTCTTTTTTTGTTGTGTAATAAGTCAAAGAACGGTGTGTGCAGAGGGCTGGGTTGGCCGACCATTTTTTTGTGCTTTGGTATTGCAAAGATAGTACATCTATTTTTGGTAAATGGGATAGATTATAAGTTCGTATAAGTTCATATAAGTTCTTTTTGTAATTAATTGATTTTGTGCGAATAATAAATTATTCTACTTGCTGCGAAAATCAATTCTTACAGGTGCGGGAAATCCGCATCATAGGTGCGAAAATCGCAACTCGCTGAGCGAGGGATACGCGCATTATACGCGGCCGCCACGCGTGCGCACGCTCATATTCCCTCACTGGGTGTCAGTGTCAGTGTCAGATAACTTACACTGTGTGCTACGAGTATGTATTATATTATGGGCATATCTATATAATTAAATATACAAAGTATATCTAATTAATAGATATGAATTTTTATTACAACTATTTTTCGTCCATCGAGAGAGAGCAAAGTAATTGACACTGACACCTGACACCGCTTGTAAAAAAGTTTACATCGTGTCTGTATTCTGTAACCGCGTGGTCGCTCGGGATGCGGATGTGGATCTTCCCTCCGTTTCCTGTGGGGATTTTTTTTCGCAGAAATTTGCATTTATGAAATAAATGTTGTATCTTTGTATAGTAATAATGCTCGTTGGGCAAAAAACTAATACCCCCCCCTGTAACTGATTGAAAAACAAATACTAAATATTTATTCTATGAAACGACATTTTCTTGCAATGTTTGCCCTTGTGGCATGCGCTATGGGTGCTCTTGCGCAGAGCTTCCCTACGGTGAGTACGGCAGAGCGTACGGTATGGTACCTCATTCAGTTTGCGAATGGTGGCAATGCCATCACGGCTGAGGCTTCGGGTGCCGAGATAACCACTTCTGCGGTTGTGGGCAACGATGCTCAGCTCTGGAAGGTTACTGGCGATGCCAGCGGCTATCAGTTGACCAACAAGAAGGGTTACACCCTCTATGTGGCTTCGGCTGCCAAGAATCAGAAAGTGCATGCCTCGTCATCGGCAACGGGCGTGAGCAAGTTTACTATCGCAGCAATCGACGGTGGCTACGAAATACGCCCCGTAGGCAATGCTGATATTTCGATGAATCTCTGGGGTGGCCCCAATGAGAATCGTGGCGTGGGCCTCTGGGACAATGGTGACCAGAATAATACAGTGAACTTCACCGACGCATCGGCAATCGACGAGGCGAGTAAGATTGGCTTGATCCCCTATCCGCAGGAGATTGCAGTAGGCGAGGGAGTGTTCGACTTTACTACGCTGACGGCTATCAGCTATAACAGCGATGCCATGAAGGTGCACGCGGAGAATTTTGCTGCACAGCTGGCACAGTCATCAGGTATCACACTGGCTGTGGAGAAGGCTGCGGCTACAGCGGCTGCAGGTAAGGTGTGGTTTGGCACTGATGCAGCGTTGCCTAAGGATGGCTATACCCTTGAGGTGAAGGCTGACCGCATTGAGATCAAGACCTCAAGCTTCGGTGGTGAGCTCTACGCTTTGCAGACCCTGATGCAGCTCTTGCCTCGCGAGTTCTTCGCAGCTGAGGAGTGTGCTGCCGAGTGGACCATCCCCGTGGTATCTATCAAGGATCACCCCCAATATGCTCATCGTGGCTTCATGATGGATGTGTCTCGCCACTTCTTTGATAAGGACGAGGTGTTGAAGGTGCTCGACATCATGGCATTCTATAAGATGAACCGCTTCCACTGGCACCTTACCGATGACCAGGGCTGGCGCATCGAGATTCCCGAATATCCCAAGCTCACTGAGGTGGGTGCTGTGCGTGCAGGGTCGTTCACCAGCAATGGCGACGGACAGAAGTTCTTCGACGACACCGAGTATGGTCGTGGCATGTACTTCACACAGGCTGACCTCCGCGAGATTGTGGCCTACGCTACAGCACGCAACATCGATATCCTCCCCGAGATTGACCTCCCCGGTCACATGGTAGCTGCCGTAGCCTCATACCCCGAGCTCAGTTGCGACCCCACCAAGAAGTACGAGGTGCGCATCGATGGCGGTATCTCACACGATGTGCTCAATGTGGGCAAGGACGAGGTGATCGAATTCCTCGAGTGTGTATTGGGTCATGTAGCCGAGATATTCCCCTTCCCCTATATCCACCTCGGTGGCGACGAGTGCCCCACAGAGCAGTGGGAGAACAACGAAGACTGCTTGCGCCGCGTACAGCAGGAGGGCTTGGCTGGTGTGCATGAGTTGCAGTCATGGCTCGTAGAAAAGCTCGGTACCTTCCTCAAGGAGGAGCATGGCAAGAATATCGTTGTATGGGACGAGGTATTGGCCAACTGGAACAACAACAATACCATCCGCCCCGTCGTGATGGCATGGAATAATGGTGGTCAGCCTTCAGCCACTGCAGCTAACTATGGTCTTGAGAGCATTATGTGTCCCTACTCACACATGTATATCGACTTCATGCAGGCACCCGAGAATATGTTGCTCATTGATGAGCCCTATTACGGTGGATGGTCATTGTCAAATGTCAACACCATCGAGGAGGTCTATTCGCTCAATCCCGTGCAGTATCTCGGTGGCAAGGAGGAGTTCTGTTGGGGTGTGCAGGTGAACTTGTGGGCTGAGACGCTCAACGACAACGAAGAGCTCGAGTATTGTCTCCTTCCCCGTATGCTCGCCTTGGCCGAGAATGGCTGGCTCCCCACTAATCAGAAGAACTGGGCAAGCTTCTACCGCCGTCTGCAGTCGCATGACGAGGTGCTCGACCAACTGGGCTACACCTATGCTAAGCATTATATA
>JAFYMV010000178.1 GCA_017548225.1 Bacteroidaceae bacterium
CATTGTCAAGATATGTAAAGATGATGCGCAAGCAATATAACTTGACGCAGATGGACCTGTCCGAAAAGTCGGGTGTGGGCTTGCGCTTTGTGCGTGAACTGGAACAAGGTAAGCAGACGCTACGGCTTGATAAGGTGAATCAGATACTCAACCTCTTCGGAGCCGAGGTAGGTGCGGTGCCCATGACTAAATCGGATGAATGATGAAGCAGGCTATGGTATGGTGCCGAGGCTTAAAGGCTGGCATATTGACGGAAGATGAGAGCGGATACACCTTTGTGTATGGTGTAGACTACTTGGCTTCGCCCAATGCAGAGGCGGTGAGTCTGACCTTGCCATTGAGGGAGGAACCTTACCGCGACAAAGTATTGTTCCCCTTCTTTGATGGACTGATACCCGAAGGTTGGCTCCTCGACATAGCCGAGAAGAACTGGAAGATTGACACTCGCGACCGTATGTCGCTACTGCTTGCCTGCTGCAAGGACTGTATAGGTGCGGTGGGAGTGGAACCCATAATGGTAGAGGAGGAGTAAGGTTATGGCAAGATGTCTATATTGTTACAAGGAATTGGGTGAGGGTGAAAAGGATTTTCACAAATCGTGCTCAAAGAAGATGTTCGGTACGCAAGGGGTGCCCGAATTGCCCTATACGCGGGAGGACTTGACTGACCTCGCCAAGCAGGTGATACGTAGTCAGACGACGCTCACAGGCGTACAGGCCAAACTCTCATTGGATATAAGCAAGAGTACGGAAGGTGGGGCAGGACGCTTCACCATCGTAGGTCTGTGGGGACGTTATATATTGAAGCCACAGACGGACCGGTTTGCTAATCTGCCCGAAGTGGAGGATCTGACCATGCACCTTGCTGAATTGGCAAAAATAAAGGTGGTACCTCATAGCCTTGTGCGCTTTGCCGATGGTGAATTGTGCTATATCACCCGTCGCATAGACCGTACGGCAAAGGGAGAGAAGTTGGCCATGGAGGATATGTGCCAACTGACCGAACGACTGACCGAGCATAAGTATAAAGGTTCATATGAGCAGATAGCCAAGGCTATACAGCGATTATCATCCGTTCCCAAATTGGATATGGTCAACTATTGGGAGCAAGTAGTGTTCTCGTGGATTACGGGCAATGCCGATATGCACCTAAAGAACTTCTCGCTACATAGTAAGGAGCAGGGGATTTACATGCTGACACCGGCCTATGATATGCTGTCTACGATATTGGTGATGCCCGAGGATACAGAAGAACTGGCTCTGACGCTTAACGGGAAGAAACGGAAACTAAAGAAAGCAGATTTCGTAACTGCTATGCAAGCATCAGGATTGGAGTACAAGGTAATCGAGAATATCTTCAATAAATTCCTGCGTGCCAGGGATAAGTGGCTTGAGTTTATAGATATGTCTTTCGTGCCCGATGATATGAAAGAGGAATATAAGAATATTATTGAGGGTAAATTGAGTTTGTTGAATATCCTTACATAACGGCAGGCCACACGACCTGCCGTTTCTTTACATGAAAAATATTTCCAGTAAACTTGATATTTCTCGCTCGCTTATGTGTATATTTGCAGTACCTAATACAATGATTTTATGAATAAACAGGAATTTGAAGCAGTAAAGGCTGAATTGGCACGCAATATACTCAATTCCAGCGATGAAGAATTGATAGAGAGCATGCGACGCTGCTATGAGAACTCCGTAGGAAGTCATCAAAGTGCTCCTTGCCGATATACCCTCAGTGAGGTGAAATCGCGCTTGAGCAACACCGAGGCGGATGCTATTGCTGGGCATGGATTGACTACAGAAGAAGTATTGGCTGCAACAGAACGTTGGTTATGAATGCGCAAAGTTTGAAGTGGCATCCATCGGCTTTGGCTGACTTAAAGGCTATAGTCGAGTATTGTAGCACCTCGTTTGGCCGTAAGACTGCACGTGATGTAAGAAATAAGTTAGTGTGTACAGCTGAATTGCTTTGTGCTAATCCGTTCTTAGGTCCTATCGAACCGCTACTTAAAGACTGTACCTCACTTGAGTATCGTTCGCTTGTGGATAACAATTATACGAAGATTATATATACTGTGCATGCTGATTATGTGTATATACATCTGTTGTGGGATGTACGTCAGAACGAAGAGCGTATAAGCAAAATAACGGCAAGTCGTTATGCACTCTTCAATCAAGAACATAACAATACCGTCAATGAGCCACCGGTAATATATGGTAACTTGGTGGAAGAGGAAAGGGGAAAAATATGAAAAGATTAATATTAACAGTACTGACGCTTCTACTACTTGTTTCATCAAGCCTTTCTGCGCAAAGCCTCAAAGAAAGCTTTTCGGCTGAGGGGCGTAAGGATTGGAAACCTGAGTTTACGGTGCGTGGCAATCTGGGCATTTATGCTTGCGGATTCGCCGTGACAGGCGGTGTGCGCATTGATGAGAAGAGTACACTCGGTTTGATGGTAGGAAAGAACGTAAACGTCTACACTGTTATGCATGGCTATACCGATGTTAATAGCTTTAGTGCTGCTCTTTATGGTCGCAGATACTTCCACTTGGGTGAGCGTAAGATATTCTCACTCTACAGCGACTTGGCGTTAGGCGCAGCTGTCGTTACAGGCCTGGAGGGAGCGTATTGGGTTGACCCAGTAGATGGGACTACAAAGAAGGATGATATTGATGTCGATAAAGGGGATGTACAATTTTATCTCTCCTGGCAGCCTGGCGTGAGAGTGCGTTTCTATAAGAACATCCATATGTTCCTTGGCCCTACACTCTCGACACATTGCTTGGGCGTGCATCTCGGTGTAGGTTTCTAATATCTCATCTACAATAGAAGCCAATATCATCAGCAATGGATAAATTAAATAATTACGGCAGGTCACGACCTGCCGTAATTTTATATCTTAAATCAATCTTAAAGGGCTCATTTACTCAGCCACGCTATCTGTAGGTAGAGTCAGTTGAGTGAGTTGAGTAAGCTCCACCGTAGTGTCGTCAAGGCGAATCTTCAGCCACTCATTAAGGTGGGTGTGCTGCTCCTGAGTAAGGACTGATGTGGTGTGCACAATTACCGACAAGCAGGGATGAGCGTGAAGAGAGTCTACACTTACCTTGGCTCCGCGACCGATGGTGACGCTCTGCACCATGGAATAGATACCCGAGATCTCGCGTGTGATCTGGGTATAGGGTAGGGCGGTGCGCTGAGCAGC
>JAFYMV010000024.1 GCA_017548225.1 Bacteroidaceae bacterium
CCCCCTTGTCGACTCGGCGCAAATAGGCACCATACACTCTGTAGCCCAACGCTATGTAGAGAAGTATTGGTATCTTCTGAAGATGTCACCCATGCTCGCTCTCAAGGAGGAGAATGAAATGAAAGAGTTCATTGCACACCTTCTAGACTCAGTAGTAAGCAATGAAGACCTCAAATTCTTCTACAAGTATCAAAATCAACTGAATATCACTAAGTCGGAAGGTAATTTCACATATCCTGACCCAGATTTCTGGAAATCCATAGTGCTCAAACTTGTAGAAAACCTTCGCTTATACGATATGGGCTCAGATCTGCAAGTATCAAGGGATGCATCCACCGAGATGGCCGAAGATCTATTCCCCGAATACACACTCAACGAAAGCAAACTAAAAGCTACCGCTAAGGAGTTTAAGGATTATTTAGATTCTGTCACAACAGCGAAAAAAAATGCAACAGAGTTCAAAGCGAAAGTAGTCGCATTCGTGAACAGTGAGGACCATTCTGAACATTTGAAGGATATACTAGAGTTCAAGAAAACTAAATCAAGTGCCCAATGGAAAGAGAAAGCTCCTGATGGTTTTTTAGATGAGGTTACTAGAATCTTTTTATCAAGTATACGCGAACTGCCCATCGAGTGCATCAACCGCATCTTTAACATAGCGGAGAAGTTATTTGAATGCATCGCCTCTGAAAAGAGAGAAAAGGGTATCCTCGAGTACTCCGATCTTGAAATCCTCTTCAAGAAATTGTTGGAGGAGGAGATTGTAAGGGATGATATCCAATCAACTATCCACTATGTCTTTGTAGATGAGTTTCAAGATGTAAGCCCTATACAGCTGAAGATATTCGAATCGCTAGCCGAGATTGTGGAGCACAACTGCTGGGTGGGCGACCCCAAACAAGCCATCTATGGATTCCGAGGCAGCGACTCCTCGCTGGTAAGGAGTGTCATCTCCTCCATTTCGGATGTTGAGCCATTAGAACACTCATACCGTTCGCTCGAACAATTAGTGACAAGCGCCAACGCTATGTTCATCCCGGCATTTGGCAAACTCACCGAATCCGAGCGTATTGAGAAGAAGTATGTAGAGCTCAAGCCCTGCGACAAGAAGGTAAAGGAGCAAAACCTCCTCGAAGGTTATCGTGCCAATCATCATTGGTGGCTTTCTGTTCCCACCAAAAAGGGCGAGAGCGCAGATATGAAAAACGCATCCAAGCTATACCCTGCAGTAGCCTCGAGATTATGGAAGATCTTCAAGGACGATGACTTCAAGGTGACTGATACCGATAAAAATGACAAGCCCTATCTACGAAGCCTTACCTATGGTGATGTAGCCATCCTCACTCGCAGTAATTCAGGGTGTATAAAGATAGCCAATGCGTTGAGAGCAAAGGGCATCCCCGTAAGTGTACTTGACGAGAAACTCGACAATCAGGCCGAAGTGAAGCTCGTGCTCACCCTGATGAAGTATATTGCCGGTATTGACGAGAAGCTCACCATTGCCGAGTTGAGAAAGCTGGTCGATGATGAGTCTATCGAGCAGATACTCCGAAGCCTGGCCAATGGTACAGAAAGCGCGGATCTGATGGCCCTGCTCAAGTCATTGCGCTCTCGCTATGCCAACCACTCCGTATACGAACTGGTCAGAGAGCTTATAGCCCTCCTCGACCTGCGCCACCTCGCATGCAAGTGGTCATTTGCACAGAAGCGCCAAGCCAACTTAGATATCCTGCAGGATATGGCAGCCACCTTTGTGCAGAAAAGACGCGAGGCTTCGATAGCCGAGTTCATCCAATATGTCCCGGCACAGAAAGTCGACATCCCCTTTGATAACACAGGTAATACGGTCAAGGTGCTTACCTACCATAAGTCAAAGGGATTGCAGTGGAAGATGGTTATTCTGGACTCACTACACGGCAACTCATTGGATGAAGATAACTTCATCAAAAAAGAGTTTTGTGGAGTCACCACACAGCAAAGAGAGGACAGCACCATACAGTTGAATATGTTTCCGCCCATCCATGGCATCCAAAAGTATATAGACTTGTCACAACACGAGAGTTCAAGAGCTTTATACGAGTATCTGGCAGCCAAGCGATGTGCTGAAGACTTGAGATTGCTATATGTCGGATACACAAGAGCCGAGAACTATGCCATAAGGCTCTCTTTTGGTGCAGTACCGTCAAAGTGGCTAGAGAACACTGGAGTATGTTTCGACGCAGCGATGCCACAAGACACCATCTACGACGACCCATCAATAACCCCCGACATACCCAAGGAGATTACCATGCTCCCTCACACTCATATAGCAAATAATGTGGAGAGAGAGAGCAAATACATCAGTCCCAGCAAGCATTCATTGGATGCCGACTGCACCGTTCCCGCATGCACCGTACAGCATATTGCCGAGAATGTAGATATCACACGATGGGATGTAGACACAGCCCTCTTTGGCACTTGCGTACACAACTACATGGCAATACACTCTTGCCGTTCAGGTAATGCTGCATCACATGAGCAGAATCTTGCTCGCGCCGAGAGAATCATCAACTCTTTTGGACTAGCCGAGCAGCTCTCCAAAGAGAAGCTTGTAGCCCAAGCCGATGCACTGTTTGCCCATTTGGTAGAGCACTACGGTGAGATTGCCGAGATTTACCAAGAGCTGCCGTTTACCCACCGCAAGGAGAATGGCCAAGTGATCAATGGCGAGATAGACCTATATGTAAGGTTCAAGTCAGGAGAAGGCATCTTGGTCGACTACAAGAATCCCCTAATCAGCAAGGACAGAGAGTCTGACGAGACGATTATAGCCAAGGCCCAAGGCTATTGGCCACAGCTATCGGCATACCACCAGGCACTAACCACTGCAGGTATGCCCGTCAATCACACCTTCGTCTATTACGCTGTATTAGGTGCACTTGTCAGTATAGGATAAGGGAATCTCCCTACCACACATTCAGAAAGGAGATTGTGCACAATCTCCTTTCTTTTTTAGTACCTTGAAAACATTGCCGTTTCTTCACTGAATCTCAAGAAAAACATTAACTTTGCAAATGAGTAAAAACAATACTTGAAAGACCATGAAAGTAATCCATACAGCAGACCTGCATCTCGGGCAGGTCATCTATCAGAACTACGAACGCGTCGATGAGCATCAGCACTTCTTCAGCCAGCTGACAGAATGGTGTAAAGAGGAGTGCCCCGATGCCCTATTGGTGAGTGGAGATGTGTTTGACATCCAGCAGCCGTCAGCCACCACGAAGAAAGCATTCAACGACTATTTCGTAAGCCTCCACCAAGCCTGTCCCCATATGCATATCGTCATCACGGCAGGCAATCACGACTCGGCATCGAGAATCCAAGCCGATAATTCTGTGTGGAAACTTCTAAATACCCACCTGATAGGCGCCTCACCCTCTGTTGATTTGCTCAATAGCGATGACCGCACCTGGATGGACAACTATATCATCACCCTCGACAGTGGTTATATCATCGCCCTGCCCTTCATGGTTGGCGAGCGCCAGGCACTGATACAGTCGATACTCGACCATGTAGCAGAGATGAATACAGACCACAAGCCCGTCGTCATGATGGGGCACCTTGCCATGACAGGCATGGACGCTACAGGACATGACATAGAGATAGGTAAGATAAAGACATTAGATGTCGAAGCTGTAGGAAAGGGATATGACTACCTGGCACTCGGGCACATACACAAGCCCCAAACCATTGGTCACCAAGAAGACTGCATGAAGCTTGAGTGCGTCACCTACCCTTCAGGTGTTATCAGATATTCCGGTAGTGCACTCCATGTCAGCTGCGACGAGCAGTACCCCCATACGGTCAGCGTGGTCGACATTGACAAGCACGGAGGCAGCGTATCTATCCGTCAGCTCCGCATCAACGAGCTCCGCCACTTCTACACACTTCCCCTAGACGATGCCTCTTATCAGAGCGAAGAAGAGGTGCTCGATGGAGTTAGAGACTTCTGCATCAACAACCTTGAGGGTGGCTATATCAGACTTCGGATAAGTTACGATACAGTGCTCAGCGCCAACTTCACCCAGCAGATATACGACCTCATAGCGCCATACAACGGTATGGTGCGCTACAATGCCAAGATTATCTGGGCAGGTGCTCCGAGCAGCAATGAGAGCGTTCAGCAAAAGCCAGTATTTGAGATTGCCGACCTGCAACAGATGACCAATCCCATGGCTTTTATCGAGAAGACCTTCAGCCAATATCCAGGCCTTGATCTCGACGAAGTGCGCCAGGCTTTTGAGGAGGTAAGGATGGAGATCCTGCGAGAGAAAGAGGAAAAGGAAGCAAAAGAAAAAACAAAGAAGCAATCATGAAGATTAAGGAACTACACATCAGAAATATAGCCTCTATAAAGAGGGCCGATATCAACTTTGAAGAAGACCTTATCGATAAGAGTACGGGCATCCCCTCCTCTACCTTCCTCATCTCGGGCGACACGGGCACCGGCAAGTCGGTGATACTCGATGCCATCTCATTGGCTCTTTATAAGAACACCCCACGCATTGCCGGCGTCGTTGACAGGCTGAATAACAAATACAACGACACACATGGCAATGAGCTCGGCATCGACGACATCGAGCAATACACCCGAATAGGCATATCCCATGCCGACGATTGCTATAGCGAGGTGGTATTCGAGGGCAATGACGGTGTAGAATACCGTGCCCGCCTTGAGCTTGGCTTTACCAAATCACGCACCAAAGACAAGCATGACAACTACATACTGAAGCATAGTACTCCCATATGGAAGGTAAAGGTGGGCAATGCCGACTGGAAAACGGGAGTATCCACCTGCAAGCAACTCATCCTCGATGCTGTAGGGCTCACCTTCGAGCAGTTTGGCCGCATGGCCATGCTGGCCCAAGGACAGTTTGCCGCCTTCCTTACAGGAGGCAAGAAGGAGCGCGAGTCTATCCTCGAGCAGCTGACCAACACCTCACACTTCACCGAATACGGCCAAGCCATAAGCAATCTGTACACCCGTGCCAAGACAGAAAAGAACAAAGCCGAAAACACCTTCGATACCGAAAAGGAGCACACCCTCCCTGCTGAAGTTGTAGAAAAACACCAGCAAGACCTAATCGAACTGGGCAATGAAGAAAAATCATTGTCCCAGCAGTTCGACGCTATAGAGCACAAAATAAGACAGGTCGAGCAATGGGAAAAGAGCAACGCTGACAAGAACAAAGCCCTGGAGAAGAAAGCCGAATTAGAATCGGCAGTCCAGAGCGATGACTATAAGGACAAGGATCTCCTGGTCAAAGACTGGGAGGCCACAGTCACCGAGCGCCAACGCATCAGCGATATCCATACCACCCGAATTCGTCTCCGCGAGCTCCAGGCTCAAGAGCAGCATATAAAAGAGCGTTTTCATCAACTTGCCGCTGACCTCAAGGCACGCGAGGCCGACCTCGCTTCACAGAAAGCCGAGATTGAGAAGAAAAGACAATGGCTCGACGAGCAAGCAGATCGTGAGGAGCTCTACGAAAATCATAGTGCTACAACCCTACAAATAGAGGATATTCAGAAGAAGCTCCGAAGCTTGGAGAAATCAACCAAGGAGTTGGATGCCGAGAAAGAGAAGACCGATGAGCTACAGCAAAAGGTCCAGACACTGAAGACACAATCCGAAAAGATTGGGCAGAGCCTCGCTACATACCAGGCAAACATTAAGTGCACCACCGAGAAATGCAACACCCTGAAGCCCGAAGAGACAAAGGGCAAGTATATGGTGATTGGCAAAGAGATACTCGGGTTGAAGAATCTGCAAGAGAGCATCAAGACCCATCTGATCAACCTCGCCCAGCTTGCCGACAAGAAGGCCGAAGTAGAGAAAGAGACCGAAGCGCTCAAGCAGTTTACCGCAGAAGCAGAAGAGACCTCTAAAGAACTTGAGCTAGCCCGCAAGCGTTTCGAGGAGGCCAGCAACCGACTGACCACCATGGGTGCAAGCCTCGAGGACACATTGGTAGATCTCCGCAAGCGACTTGCCAACGAACACGAAGAACGCTGCCCCCTATGCGGACAAGAGCTGAAAGAGATCTACGCCGAGGACAAGTTCCGCGCCATCCTCACCCCCATCGAAGCAGAAAAGCAGAAACTGGAAAAAGAGAGAGAAGAAGCCGAGAGGCTACACAAAAAAGCGCAGAAAAGGCAAGATACAGCCACCGGCACGCTGAACACCAAGAAAAGCCAGCTCGCCCAAGACGAAACAAAGGTCAAGGAGGAGGCCGCCACCATCCGCAGCGAAGTGGCCAAGATAGGACTGGCTGCTGACAATACCTCTGACCCCAGCCTCCTGCTCTCAAACATCGGCACACTCATCAGTAAGAAAGAGACAGAGGAGCAGAGACTCAAGAAAACACTCACCCAACTCACCGATCTGGAGAAAGAGCTAGACACGCTGCGCAGCGAGAAGACCTCTATTGATAATCAGAAAGCAGAAACCGACAAGCAACTTATCAGTGCCGAGAACGAGCTGACTAACAATCAAAAAGGGATAGCCCGACTAGAGCAAGAGGCCGAAAAGCTCCGCACCGAGATTACCGCAGCTACCTCAGCCATGGCCACCAAGATCGGAACCTATTACCCCGACTGGCAGGCCGATATGAACGCCACGAAATCGTCCCTCACTGCCGATGCCACCTCGTACAAAGCCAAGAAGAAGGATTGCGAGGAGATGACCCGCCGCATGGAGAATGCCACCTCCACCTTTGGCACCCTCGTGTCGCACCATGACGAGATACTCACCAAATGCCCCGAGTGGGACACCACCGTCAGCCCGCAGCCATATGCCTGCAGCAACATTACCAATGAGTGGACCCAACTCATCAGCAAGGTATCCAGCCTGAAAACAGATGTCAAGCTTGCCTACGACAACATCGAAGCATATACCAAGGTACTCGAGACCTACTACGAGCAGAGCGGAAAAGACGAAGCCTACCTCATCTCGATTAGCAAAAGAGCCAAGGAGGTAGAGCCCGCACGCCAACACACCTCAAAGATTGACAACGAGCTCAAGCTGCAGACCAAAAACATCCGTACCGCCGAGGAGGAAATCCTCGCCGTGTACCATGCGCTAGGTATTGACAGCATAGAGCACCTCCCCGACAAAGAGAAGCTGCTCCAAGACAAGAAGGATATCAGCGACCAGAAAGATGCGATTATCGCCAAGAAGGGAGCCATCAGCCAAGCCCTCGAGGACAACAACCGGAATATAGAGAAACGCAACGAGGCAGAGCGGGCGTTGCACGAAGCCAACAAGAGATATAGCAAGTGGGAGCTACTCTACCGCTACTTTGGCGGCACCCGTTTCCGCACCCTCGTGCAGACCCACATCCTCCGCCCCCTACTGAGCAATGCCAACATCTACCTGCATCAGATCACCGACCGCTACGAGCTCACCTGCAGTGAAGACAATGAGCAGCTCTCCATCCTCGTGCACGACCTCTACAACAAGGGCAGCGTGCGCAGTGCCACCATCCTCTCGGGTGGCGAGCGTTTCATGATATCGCTAGCCCTGTCGCTCGCCCTGTCATCGCTCAACCGCCCAGACATGAATGTCAACATCCTCTTCATCGACGAAGGCTTCGGTACGCTTGACGAGAAGAGCCTCAACTCCGTCATGTCGACACTCGAGAAGCTTCAAGAGATAGCAGGTCAGTCGGGCCGCCGTGTAGGCATCATCTCGCACCGCGAAGAGCTCAAGTGTATTCCCGTACAGATCCAAGTAAAACGCAAGGGAGAAGGCAGTAGCGAGATAGAAATCATCAACTTATATTAAGGTATTAACATGTCAAGCCATGATACTTTACCACGGATCACCCCGCCTGTTCGACCATTTTGTCCTCTCCGCTGTCGGTGAGGGCACAGGCATCAAGTTTGGCTACGGAGTATATCTTACCGAAGCAGAAGCCTCCGCCGTGCACTACTCGCAACCCCGCCACATGGAGCTGCAGCCCCACCATTACCTCTATACGGTAGAGATACCCGAGCTGACCGATACCAACCACCTCGTATCAGGCATACCTGTCCCCGATACCATTGTAGCCTTGGTAGAACAGAAGCTCGGTGTGAGCGTCCCCGCGAAGCAAAAGGCCGCAGGCAAGGAGTTTCGCAAATGGATAGGGTGCACACTCACCAGAGCCAAGAAGGCCGGTCGCGACGAAGAGAAGCGCGCAGCCCAGCTGCTCGATAGCATAGGCATCCTATACAATGTATGGCCCACTGCGCAGACCAAGCCCGATGGGTACAAGAATATCGCCGTCTTCAACCCCACAAACATACGCATCATCAAGGTCGAAGCGATAAGCATCACTAGGCAAAAAGACAAGTGGATATTAGTAGACAGAAAAGAGATAACCCCATGAGCAAGCACAGCGTAGCCCCCTTCATACAAGCACATTACCCCGAGTATTGGGGCATAATGTCCTACCCCGCCAGCGAGTGCGCCGTCTTCTGCTCCACGCATGGCGAGTGGGGCATCTTCAGCAACATGGCCCCAACGCCCATCGTCATCGGTGGCATCACCTTCAAGTCGTGCGAGCACCTCTACCAGATGATGAAGTTCAATGACAAGGATATCGTGCAGCGCGTATGGCAAGGCCTCACGGCACATGACAAGCACAGCACCAACATCAAGATGACCGCCAGGAGCTACGAGCCCGAGCGCCGTCGCAGCGATTGGGGTGCGATGCTAGTCGATGCCCTCAAGTACTGCATGCTACAGAAGTACGAGCAGTGCCCCGCCTTCCGTCAAGAACTCGAGCGCAGCCGAGGGCGCTACATCGTAGAGCAGCAAGCCAACCCCAAGAAGCCCGCCGATGCCTGGAGCGCCAAGCTAGAGGGCAGCCATTGGATAGGCCCCAACCTCACAGGGCGCCTGCTGATGCAGCTGCGCGATACAGGCACACTCCCCCACTCACTACCCTCCGATGCATTAGAGTTCCTCCAGATGATAAGATAGAGCACAAGCCGAAATCCAACTATAGAGATGCACAATAAAGAGCAATAGCCCGTTAATCCACCAGCCCATGAACACCTGCTTACTGAGCGGCAACTTCGCCCTCGACACCATCATCACCCGCACATACCCCAATGGCTTTGTCAAGGGCAAGCGCAACAAGTTCGTCGAAACCCTCGTCACCGATATGCACCTCTTCGGCCAACCGATATTGAAGATTTAAGGTTCAGTGTGCCAACGGGTCACCGCGTCAAAGACACTTTCACCAGCAGCTTTGCTGCCAGTTTTCGTCTTCGTTATCGTTGCGTAGCGAATCACCTCCCCAACAACTTCATTATTCATTGTCAATTAGCTTCGCTGAGCTTTGGCTGCGTTCGCGGTGTGATTGTGAGTAAACTCACATCACGCTCACTTGAACAAACCTTGTCCATTGTCAATTAATTTCCTGCCAGGCGGCAAAAAGTAATTGAATAGAATCGCCATACGCATGACTTTTCCTTGTTTTATCCATTTTTATGTGTTATATCACACAAAAAAACACTCTCGTCAGTCAATTGCTCACGTTTAGTGACCTTGAGAATCTTATCCGTAAGTTTTTCGTAAGTAATGCGGGAATGTTTGTTTTTACCAATTTATGCAAAATAAGCTTTAGAAAACCACTTTATTCACACATTATTTGTTTGTTTAATATTATACGATTATATTTGCGAAGCCAAAGATGTAAGTATATGCAAAGGTTGGGTAAACATATAGAAGAGCAAATCATAAAGAGGATGTCTATAGATAATCCTTGGTGGATAACCTGTTCTATTGCCGAAGACTATAAGGAGATGCCATCGAGAATGTATCTCGAAGAGTTCTATCCGTTAATAACGGATCTTGCAGTGCGTCGAGCAGTAATCTTGATGGGGGCACGACGAGTGGGTAAGACGGTGATGATATATCACGCTATTGATAGGCTCATCCGTGAGGGGGTAGACCCACATAAAATCATTTATGTGTCTATTGATACACCTATATATAATAATAATTCTCTCGAGGAACTCTTTGCCTATGCAAGAAGAGCATTGAAAAATGAGGAGAACTACGAAGGGTACTATGTATTCTTTGATGAAATACAATATCTCAAAGATTGGGAGGTGCATCTGAAATCTTTAGTAGACACCTATAGGAAAGTGAAGTTTATTGCCTCTGGGTCGGCAGCAGCCGCGTTGAAAATGAAAAGTAACGAAAGCGGTGCTGGAAGATTCACCGATTTCATGTTACCTCCACTGACATTCTTCGAGTATCTCAACCTGCAACGTCTAGAAACAATCATCGTAAGCAAACCTACAGAGGCGGTGCCATACGACACCATAAACATAGACGAACTGAACAGACACTTTATTGACTATATCAACTATGGCGGGTATCCAGAAGTTGTCTTCTCGGAGAAGATTCGCTCTAATCCGGGGCTATATATCAAGAATGACATCATTGACAAGGTGCTGTTGCGCGACCTACCAAGTCTGTATGGTATTACTGATATTCAAGAACTGAATAAATTGTTCGTACACATTGCATTCAGATCAAGCAACGAGTTCTCGTATGAGAAGTTGGCAACGGAATCTGGTATTAAGAAAGATGTACTGAAGAGATATCTGGAGTATCTGGAAGCTGCGTTCCTCGTCAAAGTGGTGAGGAGGGTTGATCAAAACGCCAAGCATATGCA
Organism: Bacteroidaceae bacterium; assembly: GCA_017548225.1. Taxonomy (GTDB): domain Bacteria; phylum Bacteroidota; class Bacteroidia; order Bacteroidales; family Bacteroidaceae; genus UBA1189. The sequence continues at coordinate 10,716 of JAFYMV010000024.1, forward strand.
GCGCGTTACTTCATTTAAGATATATCTTACCAATCCCTCACTACGATGTGCGCTCTTCTCTCCCATTGATAGTAACGACGACTTTATCGGTGGTATGGTGGAAACGGCTATCTTTGCCCAATGGATTCAAAGTGGGAAAAGTGATTTTTACTATGCGAACTGGGCAAAGGGGAGAGATAAAGGCGAAGTAGATATCGTGTGGCTCGAGGAAGCGACACAAAAGGCTATCTCATTGGCTGAAATAAAATGGACCGACCGTTTTGCAGAAAACCCGACAGAACTAAAGTCTGTATCTCATTTCTTGGAGGCAAATAACACTGTAAAAAAGATAGTTGTCACATCAAAGACGATTACCTCTCAATACGAGTTGCCTAAAGGAAAGATTCAGTTTGTTCCTTCTGCCATTTATGCCTATTGGGTATCGGACTTTTTGTTCAGGAAAAAGAAGCACGAATTGCTCTATACACCCCTGATGTAGAAATAAGCATTAATGCTTATTTTACAAACAGGACTTATGCTACTGAAAATCTTGTGGTTAAAAGTGTAAAATAAGAATTAAAACGCACAAAAGCGGGTGATTTTTCGCTTATTTTACATCTTAAATGAGGGGAAAGTACCCAATCTATAACGCAAGATAAAGTAAAAGCCCAACATCTGAACTCTATAAGGGGAACTCAAAGGTTCGCTAAGCCTTCTCAGACGAATGGCTTTTGTGTCGTGCGAGATATCTCGCTACTCTTCAAAGCGAATAGTATAGCTCACCTCGTCGTCGCGACAGGCGTCAAGGTCCAAGCCTACGCGCTCGGCAACGAACGCGTGATCGTGCCTCTTGAGCCACTCTTGATAGTCATCGAGGTCGTAGTCATTGTAGTTGAAGGAGTCTGCTTCGTGGTCTGCTTCGTTGTCTTCATCCTCGCCTTCGTCGTCGTCATCAAGGTCTTCGTACTCCTCGAAATCTTCTTCGTCGTCAAGGTCTTCGTCGTCATCATAGTCATCATCATAGTCATCGTACTCCTCGAAATCTTCGAGGTCTTCTTTCCAATGCTTGAATCCATCGGGATCTATGATGGGCGCAGCGTAGAGGCCGTTGCTGACATCTTCCTTGAGTGAACTCCTGAGGCAATCGTATAGGCACTCATTGTCGGCCTCGAAGAGCCAATACTCTTCGACCATGTAGTAGAACTTCTCTTCCAGCTGCTCGTGCAGCGACTCTAGCGTGGGGTCGCCGTCCTCGATAGCGTTGACAACGGACTCGCTAGAGACTTTCTTCTTGCCAAGCTTCTTGAGCGCTGCTAGCTCGCTATCAGAGATCTCAACCTCTATGGTCTCGTCGCTGCCGTAGCCATGACCACTGCAGCCATAGCCGTAAAAGGCTTCTAAATCAACTGTAATCTTTGCCATCTTTGTTTAGTGTGTAGTGTGTAGAGTTTTGTGTGCTAGGGGTAGGGTTACCTTTCGTTCTCTTGCTCGGAAAGGACGGCCTTGGCATCTTCTTCAATTTCGGTAAAGTGGATGATGAAGGGATCACATATGCCCAAGTCTTTAGGGCTATTATAGTAATACCAATCATGCAGGTATTCGGTAATGGATTGCATCAATTGGGGATGGGTAAGCACAAGGCGATTGTAGCAGAACTGCTCGGGGACAAAAAGGCGTTGAGTAAGCAAGTCAATGTACTCTTCATCGGTGAGGATGTAGGTGAAATCCTTCTTGTGCAACAGTGTTCCATCGGCCTTGTCGTAGAATAGTGCAGTAAACCGGTATTGGTAATGTGGTTTTAGACTTATGGCGAATGGACGCATGTCGTTATCGGCTGCTCTCTTGTGAATCAAAGCATCGAGTTCCTCACTAAACCCTTCGGTCTCATGCAGAGGTAAGTCTTTGCACAGGTCGAAGATGTCTGTGTCATAAGGGAGCTTTTCATAGGGCAAATTTGCATCATCGACACCCTTGTTATAGCAGTCAATGATGAGGGTGGTGATGCGTTGAATTTCTTCGTCAGTGTA